>CAYXWE010000135.1:0-7963 GCA_964468145.1 uncultured Pleurocapsa sp. | reverse complement strand
ATGTAAGTGAATTTGCCAACATTTTCAGCTTGGCTGTTCTAGTAAAATATAGATAAAGCTTGTCTAGCCAAAGATATATTTACTATATGACAAAACATCCATAGAAATATATGAAGGCAAACATACGCTCGATTTATACGCTCAATTTTGTCCCATACTAACAAAAAAAGAACATAATACTATTCGCAAAAACACCGATTTTTATAAATATAAATTAAATATGTTGCTCGATAAAGCTTGAAGGTATTTTGTGCTATCAAAAAATGCTTGAAATACGAGATAATTGTCAACAAAGCTACCAAATATCGGTGATTTTTCTGAAGCTGATTTAAGAACTAGTTGATAACAAATGTATTGCATAATTATCGAACAATATCAACTTCATACTCTAGTTTTATATAGACAACCGTTCTTGAGGAACATCTGCTAAAGCACGATCGGGCAAAACATAAGAACTGCCAATTAATTTTTCGTCCCAGTCAATAATTTCAGGAAAGGGGGTATTGGGCAAGACTCTCACGGCAAATATTTCTTGCACAGCATCTTCAAACTTAAGAAAAGCTACAGTTTGACCAGTTTCAATATTTACTACCCAAACACCACAAATTCTCTCGTCTAGTCTTTCTGTGAGTGGTAGACCGCTAAATACTGCTGTTTCTCTAACCTGAGACAGTCCAATAAAAGCTAACGAGCCACAAAAATCAATTCCGCGAGTAAATCCAGGCAAAGTAGCTACCGTTTCTAATTTACCCGTAAAGCGATCGCAATAAGAGAGACTACCCTGTCCCGATTCTAATACCCAAAGACGATCTCGATACCAGCGAGGAGAATGAGGCATCGAAATTCCTCTGCTAATAACTTCATCGTTGGTAATATCCATCAAAATACCACCATTAGCTTTGTTAAATCTCCAGCCACCTATCGTATTAGTTTCTCCTAGTGCAGTAACATATTTGGGCTGATTATCTACCATGCCCAAACCGTTAAGATGGCAGCGATCTTCAGGAGTCAAGGCGGTCACAAACTGGGGTCGCCATTGAGGAACAAAGCTATAGTTTTTATCTAGAGTACAAAGACAAGAAAAACGAGTATTAATAAACCACAGATCCGAATTGTTTGCCCCGCCCCATTCCATTTCGTGAATATCAATATCTCCCGTCACATGAGACTGACGGGGTAAATAGCAGGCAGAGTGCTTCCCTTCTGGTTCGACTTTAGCTGCTACAGCGGGGATGTTATTTAATTCCCAAATTTGACTGTTACAACCAATGGCAATTTTGTGGCGATCTGCTGCGATACCCATCGGTTTTTGAAACATACGAAAGTGAGTATTAATATGTTCCCCATCTGCCCGCAGCACAATTAGCTTTCCTGCTTGATATGTAGAAACTACCAACGAAATGTTCAGTTGACTGAGAAGATTGGGGAAATTGTTCGTATGAACACTCCGCATGGGTTCGGGCTGTGGAGATGCAGACATAAAACTAAAGGATGAGGAATGAAGGATGAAGGACGAAGGACGAAGGACGAAGGATGAAGGTTAAAACTGTATATAGTGCATTAGTTGCGATATTAACTCACGATCTAGATTTAGGCGACGTTGTAAATCAATTATATTGCGGTATTTACCATTAGTTTGGCGATTTGCGAGTAATTTAGCTGCTAAGTCGCTATCTACCTTTAGGATCGTAGTTATTTCGTCCACTCTTGCTGTATTGAGGTTTATTTTCTCTGGGCTAAGAGGACTAAAACGACCGTAATAAGCAAAAGTTAAAATCGATTCATAAGGTTGCAAACGCTGTATCGGAACATTAATTGCTGCTGCAACATCTTCGATACAAAATAATTGTATGCCCATAGCGACTAATTCTACTAAAGACTTTGCCTGATGTATAGAAAATCCTGGTAGCCTCAGCCAATCATCCACCGTTGCCTGATTGACATCAATTTTTATACCTACTTCGACAGCAATTTTTATTTCCTGCAGGGATTGAAAACGATAGTAAGGATCGTTTTTAATTTTGTTTCTGATGCCAATCTGGGCGAGCTTGAACATATTATTTCTCTATATTGAGGGCGTTGCTGAATGTTTAACGATCGATCGTTATTTTTTAATTAACCTACAAAGCAGAGTTTTTAAAAAGCTAACCGATAGTTTTTGTCTGTTTCAGTTGAATTGCCAGAAGACTAAATCCTATGTTAGCTAATCTATCTTGTCGAACCAGATCCTCGATCGCCTGTTGTAAGTACATAAGCAAAATCAAATAGACTTATGCGTATAAATCATTCCCTTAGTGGATGCGATCGCCAAAGACGAAAAATAAAGGACAAAAAATCTTTAACCCAAACTAAAAACTAAAAATATTAACTAAAGAAGTGAAACGCATAACTCGAAAACTTAAATATATCTCGATGGGCTTAGGTGGCGCGATCGCAGCACTGGCAATTTGGAGTTTTATTGAACCCCGCGTACTCAATATAGAGAAAGAAATTGCGACTATTCCTAACTTACCCGCTTCTTGGGTAGGAAAAGAAATAGCACAAATCTCCGACTTTCAAATCGGATTATGGGGTGATAATCCCAATACCGCTCGTCGTAGCGTCGCTAAAATTATTGAAGCAAAACCCGCTTTGACATTAATCAGTGGTGACTTTATCTATCATCCAGGCAAAGATCCCAGTACCGAAATTGATACTGCGATAGATATTGTGCGTCCTTTGGTTGAGGCGGGAATTCCTACCTATGCTGTATTAGGCAACCACGATTTCGGTATGAGCAGTAAAAAAGCCCTACCTAATCTAGAACTAGCAGAGAATCTCGAAGAAGCTTTAGAAAACGCAGGTATTGAGGTACTAGAAAACGAGGCGGTACAGTTGCGATCGCCCGATACCAAAGAACCCCTTTATTTAGTAGGTGTGGGTTCGTTATGGGCGAATCGAGATGATGTAACTAAAGCCTTAAACGAACTTTCTGCCGATAGTCCCAGAATCACTATGATGCACAATCCCGACACCTTTGAGCAGTTTCCTTCTTATTCTGCACCTTTAGCAGTGGCAGGGCATACCCACGGCGGACAGATTAGAGTTCCTGGTTTACCCCAGTGGTCTTGGTTGCGGTTAACCCAGAAAGATAAAGTCTATGCAGATGGCTGGGCAAAAGGCTATGGCGAAGCTGGCAACTACCTTTACATCAACCCAGGTATTGGTATGAGTATTATCCCGATACGTTTATTTTGTCCGCCAGAATTGACTTTCTTTACTCTCCAATCCGAGGAAGCAAACGGGCAAACGTTCAATCTTTAACAATAAACATATAAAAGCCAATATCATGTAGTCATTAGTTTTATCTTTCTAGCAATTATGAGAGTCGGTTTACAGTCTTACCTGAGCGATCCTAATCTTGATGCTCAAATTAGCAGTAGTCAACGTCAACTATCTTTGGCTATATCCGCTGTAGCCGACGATGTTTCCCAAAATTTGCCCTTGAACTTATGTTTGGTCTTGGATCGTAGCGGATCGATGTCACAAAGACCACTAGAAATGGTCAAAGAAGCTGCCATTGGCATTATCGAAAAACTCAAGCCAGGCGATCGCATTAGTGTGGTAACTTTCGATCATCGAGCAAAAGTAGTTGTTCCCAACCAAACAGTTAATAATATTGAGCCAATTAAGCGAAAAATTAGACTTATGGTGGCCGATGGCGGGACTTCTATTGATGAAGGAATGCGTTTGGGCATTAAGGAAATTGCTTCTCAAAATCAGCACTGTGTTTCTCGCCTCTTTCTGCTTACTGATGGCGAAAACGAACACGGCAATAATAAACGCTGTATCAAGCTGGCAGAATTAGCAGCAGAATACAATATTACGATTGACACCTTGGGTTTTGGAGAACACTGGAATCAAGATGTTCTAGAACAAATTTCTGACTCCGCACAAGGAACTTTGGCCTATATTGAAAAACCAGAACGGGCAGTTTTTGAATTCGAGCGTTTGTTTGCTCGCGCCCAATCAGTAGGATTGACTAATAGCTGTCTCACCATAGAATTAATGCCCAAGGTGAGACTAGCAGAATTAAAACCTGTGGCACAAGTAGCCCCTGAAACAATTGAGCTACCTATCCAGCTTGAGGGAAATTATTTTAGCGTCCGTTTGGGAGATTTGATGATCGAGCGACCTAGGATTATCTTAATTAACTTCTATATTAATCAACTCCCCCCAGGAAAACACAAAATTGCTGGGGTGCAGCTACGTTATGACGCTCCTGGTCAAAATCAAGAAAATGTTCATTCTGATGTAGTAGCAATTGAGATAGAATCCCAAAGCCAGTATCAAGCCCAGCCCAACGATCTGGTGCAAAATCATATTTTGACTTTGGCTAAATATCGTCAAACTCAAATTGCAGAAGCCAAACTTAAAGATGGCGATCGCACTGGGGCAGCCACGATGCTGCAAACCGCAGCCAAAACAGCCCTGCAGCTAGGAGATAAACAGGGAGCAACGGTGTTACAAACTAATGCAACTCGATTGCAGATTGGGAAAGACTTATCCGAAGGCGATCGTAAAAGGACTCGCTTGGTGTCAAAAACAATCTTACAGGAATAATAACGCTGGTACTTGACAGTTAGTTACTAATGGCAAAAGTTTAATTAAATTCTGCTTACCAGTTTCCCCAAGCTACAAACCGAATCCATTCTGGTTCAAATGTAGACTGGCAAAGTATTTCCATCATTGAAAAAATAGGTTGCCATTTTATAATATCTCTGGCTTCTTTAACCTCATCTAAGTGGGGTAGTATTTCTGACCATAATGCATAGGTATGACCAAAATCGCCTTCGCCATATTGTTTGATGAATTCTTCGTTACGTTTTACTTCATCAGCAACGTATTTGCAGCAATCGTGAGGAGTTCCTCGATTAGCAAAATAAGGATTATCGCAAGGATGCTTAGTCAAACCAAATAAAATATCAGGAATATCATCTCCATAAAAATTAAATCGGTGGAGATCGATAACTCCTGCCCAAATCTGATTTTCCTCTTCTAACGACCAATCCCAAACGACTTCAACCCGTCCTGAAACCCAATGGGGCATATAAATAACTCCTATAAAAATTAGGTAGATGGAATAATATTATAGTCTTTCATTATGAGGTTAGGACGCTCTAACCCTGTTCTGTAACTTTCTAAAAACAATTATCATTTCGTCGATTCTGTAACCCTTGTCTGACAAGCAATTTCTCGATCGTTTCTAAATATAAATTAATAAGCGCGTAGCGAAGCCATACCGCCAGACTTATCGCCATTTATTTTCATTAAATTTATTTACATAAAAATTTCTCCTATTTCCCATAACCCGATAAACTTGAACATAATTTATCGCTCATATCCGAGTATTAGATTTTCCAAACTAGAAATTAACTACATTAACAATCGATGTAGCAATTTTTTAATAAACCCCTTACAAGAGCGCACCACAAGATAAATCATGACAGCAACAAGTACTCGTTTCCCCATCGATTTAGACGCATACAAACCTCTAGCTCTAGATCCTAACAACTCCACTCTAACTGACGAACAAAGAGAAACTTTAAAAGCCAATATACAACTATGTCGCGAGGCGATTGTCTTCTTCACTGCCACTGGTGCAGCCAGAGGCGTTGGCGGACATACTGGCGGGCCTTTTGATACTGTACCCGAAGTAATGATTCTCGATGCTTTTTTCCGTGGCGCACCCGATAAATTTGTGCCAATCTTTTTTGATGAAGCAGGACACCGCGTAGCAACTCAGTATTTAATGGCAGTGTTGCATGGCGATTTACCTCAAGAAAATTTACTTAACTATCGTGGTGCTAATTCCAAATTACCAGGACACCCCGAATTAGGTTTAACCCCTGGAGTAAAGTTCAGTTCTGGTCGTTTGGGTCATATGTGGCCTTATATCAATGGTATTGCTCTAGCGAACCGCGATAAAGTAGTAGTCTGTCTGGGTTCGGACGGTTCGCAGCAAGAAGGGAACGATGCGGAAGCTGCTCGTTTGGCAGTGGCACAAAACCTCAACGTAAAACTATTTATCGATGATAACGATGTAACTATTGCAGGTCATCCTTCTGATTATCTGACTGGTTACGATGTTAACAAAACATTAGCTGGTCACGGTTTAGAAGTTAATGAAGGAGACGGCGAAGATATCGATTCTCTCTACAGTCGTATGTGTGCAGCAGTAACGGGAGATGGGCCAGTTGCTTTAATTAATAAGCGTCCCATGTGTCCTGGTATTGAAGGAATTGAAGGCACGACTCACGGACATGATGTAATTGCAGTTGATAAAGCAATATCTTATCTTGAGAAGCATAATCAAGGTGCTGCTGCTGATTATCTCAAAAACATTAAAAAACCCAGCAATGACTACAAGTACTTGGGAGTGAGCGATAAGGTTGGTTCTAATCGTAATGTTTTTGGCGAAGCAGTAGTATCTGTTCTCGGTGAAATGAGCGATACCGAACGCAAAGAGAAAGTAATCTTTATTGATAGCGATCTAGAGGGTTCTTGCGGTTTCAAACAAATCCACGATGCTTATCCTGAAGTCTTTATCCCTTCGGGAATTATGGAACGAGGTAATCTTTCTGCTGCTGCGGGTTTTGGGATGGAAGCAGGCAAGCAGGGCGTGTTTGCTACCTTTAGTGCTTTCTTGGAAATGTGTGTTTCTGAGATTACGATGGCACGTTTGAACAAGTCTAACCTTTTGTGTCATTTCTCCCATGCTGGTATTGATGACATGGCAGACAATACCTGTCACTTTGGTATCAACAATATGTATGCAGATAATGGACTAGAAGATGGTTATGAAACTCGTCTCTATTTCCCTGCCGATGCTAATCAAATGAGTGCTTGCGTTAAAAAAGTATTCCATAACCCTGGAATGCGCTTTATCTTCTCTACTCGTTCCAAAGTTCCCCTAATTTTGGATGATGCGGGTAATGAATTTTTCGGCGGTGACTATACCTTTACCCCAGGAAAAGATGAAGTGATTCGCGAAGGCGATGCGGGTTATATTGTCAGTTTTGGCGATGCTTTATATCGTTCTTTGGATGCAGTAGAAAGACTCAAACAAGAAGGTATTAATGTTGGTTTGATCAACAAAGCTACTCTCAACGTTGTTGACGAAGATACCCTAGCAAAAATTGGGTTAGCACCATTCGTTTTAGTTGTAGAATCTTTCAACCGTCGTACAGGATTGGGTAGTCGTTTTGGTTCTTGGTTACTCGAACGCGGTTTGACTCCCAAATACGCTTATCTTGGCGTCCATGAAGAAGGTTGTGGCGGACTATGGGAACAGTTCCCCTATCAAGGATTAGATCCCGATGGGATTATCAGCCATGTTAAAGGCTTGATGTAATCGATCCTAGGGGCGAATTTCCATTCGTCCCTATACTCGGTATAGTCTCTATACATCAATATCATCATCTAGTTCCAATTCGTCTCCTGGGACACCGCGAATACCCCAGTTACATTTGGGAGTTTCGGTAATCATAATTTCTAAATCTTGAGGTTTTATATCTGTGGTTTCCCCAACTTTTTGATATAGAAGACGAATTAAGTTTTTCTTCGCTTCTACGGAACGTCCTTCAAACATCGTAATTTCAATAATTGTGTAGTTAAAAGTGCGATCGCTCGGATAAATAAAGTTTTCTGATTCTAGAACCATAAATCTTTGAAATCTCTTCTTTTCGGGAGTGCCAATGGCTTCGTTCAATGCAGCATGAATAGCGTAGGATAAAGCAAAGCGTTTGGGCGAGATATTTTCTCCGAGACCATAAATTTTAACCTGTACCATTGTTGAGCTTCCTATTATAAAAATTGTTTAATTAAAGAAAACGTTTGACTGTTTCTAACTCGAACAGAGAAGATTGGAACCTGGCTGCCTGACATAAGTGCCTCAAAACCTTACGCTGTATAGAATTTATTT
>CAYXWE010000134.1:0-7967 GCA_964468145.1 uncultured Pleurocapsa sp. | reverse complement strand
GATTTTAGAATCCTCTTACAGACCATCCAGGTAGTTTTTCGTGCTGAAGGTGCTTACTGAATTTCTTCGTAGTTGAATACAAATATAATACAAATAATTTCCATTTCAATATAGCTAAGTTTATTAATTAAAATTTATGGATCCCAACTTACATCTAGAAGAGTACATAGACTTTAATCGCTATTTCCAGGTATTAAAACGTCGCTGGATACCCGCCACAGCAACTTTTGCTGGTATTCTTGGCATCTCTTTAATCGCTGCTTTGACTAGCCAGGAAGTTTATGAGGCAGAGGCACAACTGCAAATCAAGGCAGATAATACCAAGGCTGTCTTTGGCATTGATGGGGTTGAAGGGGAAGACAACGACGGTTACGATCCTAATGCCAAAGATCCTTTAGAAACCGAAGCCAAACTAATTCAGTCTAAACCAAATATCCTCAAGCTGATCGAAGAGCTAGATCTAAAAGATAGCAAAGGTAAAACTTTAACCTATAAAAACGTTGCCAAAAATCTTCAGGTAGAACCAATTATCGGGACGGAAATATTACAGGTTAGCTATGCGAATCCCGATCCAGAGGTGGCGGTGGCTTTTGTCGATCGCGCAGTAGAACTATACCAAGAAAACTATGCTTCTTTTAAAGGCAGCGAAGCATCAAAGGCTAGAAATAATTTACAGCAGCAACTGCCCATAGCAGAAGAAAATGTTACTAAGGCAGAAGAAGAACTCCGCCAGTTCAAAGACCGCAACCGTATTCCAGATATTGATGGAGTAACCAACCTAACTATCGATTCTTTGTCGGGAGTCGAAAATAGAATTGATGAGGTAGAGTCCAATCTCGAAGACGTTAACGCTCAATTTGAAAGACTACAGTTGCAGTTAGGGATGACTTGGCAAGAAGCCTCGGCAGTTAGTTCTCTCAGTCAATCTATTACCGTTCAGGGAACTTTAGAACAGCTTAAAAACGTTCGAGTACAACTAGCTCAAAAAAGAAATTTCTTATCCGATAGCGCGCCGCAAATTATTAGTCTAAAAGAGGAAGAAGCGGAGTTAAATGCTCTTTTAGAAAGTGAAATCGCCAGTACGTTAGGCAGCCAAAACAATTTGGCCAGCAAAATTAATATTGCTAGCTTGGGTGAATTAAAACAGGCTCAGTTGGCTAGATACGCTGAATTGGGATTACAAAAAGAAGGTTTGGAACGCAAACTGTCTTCTCTGAGAAATACTTACGCAGCCTATCAGCAAAGATCTGATAATCTGCCCCAACTTCAGCAGCAGCAAAGACAATTGCAGAGAAAGCTAGATGCTGCACAAAAAGCCTACAATACCCTTCTTACTCGTGCTGAGGAAGTAGGCTATCTAGAAGGACGCAATAGCGATAAAGTAAGGATCGTCGCTCCAGCTTCTTTGGCAGAAGATCCTGTAAATCCTGATGGCAAAGTAATAGTAGCAGCAGGGGCAATGATGGGTGCCTTGTTTGGTATGGCTTTGGCCTTTTTATTAGACCTCAGGGATAACACTATCAAAAACACCCAAGAAGTAGAAAATATGTTTTCTTACCC
This sequence comes from uncultured Pleurocapsa sp., assembly GCA_964468145.1. Classification (GTDB taxonomy): domain Bacteria; phylum Cyanobacteriota; class Cyanobacteriia; order Cyanobacteriales; family Xenococcaceae; genus Waterburya. Next base: position 6,407 of record CAYXWE010000134.1, on the reverse strand, counting down.
AGTGCATGGTGTTGTACCTGAGTTGAGCTTACCGACTGCAACAGGGCAATTGCAGTTACCAGGAGCGACTAACGCATTACCAGAACAAATTGCCTCGGAAGTTTCCATGATGCCCTTGAGAGAAGCTTACAGAAATATTCAGGTCAATTTAAAACTATTAGACCGAGAAAGCCAACAGAAAGCAGTTGCCGTAACTAGCTCTGTTCCTCAAGAAGGTAAATCTTCTGTATCGGCTAATTTAGCCGTGGCTCGCGCTCAATGCGGTCAAAGAGTCTTACTAGTAGATGCAGATATGCGCCGTCCTACTCAGCATCATGTTTGGGACATTTCTAATCAAGTCGGTTTGAGCAATGTTCTGCGTCACGAAATGAGATGGGAAGAAGGTATCCAAAACGTTATGCCGAATTTGGATGTGTTGACGGCGGGAACTATTCCCGATAACCCAATTTCTCTTTTAGATTCCTCCTTTATGGAAGCCTTCGTTGATAATGTGTCCCAGCACTATGACCAAATTATTTTTGATACTCCTCCTTTAACTGGAATTGCAGATACTAAAATTATTGGCAAATTAGTAGATGGATTATTGTTTGTAGTGCGCCCTGGAGTAGCTGACTACGGAAGCGCAACCGCAGCGAAAAAGCTGATTAATAGTACGGGTCTAAAAGTATTAGGCGTTATTGTTAATGGTGCAAATATGAGTCACGAACCTTACTATTACAACAACTACTATTACGCCGAGCAACGGCAATAATTTTAGGTCTAAAGCTGGGTTTAACTGATGCTAGTTTGACCGTGTCAATTTTTTAAAAGAGACATGGGAAATAAATGCTTCTAACTTATAACCGCTCGTCAATGAACCTATGGGCATGAATGATTTTGACAATCCAAGGTTTATGGTTTTTTGTCCTTTGTTCTTCGTCATTTGTCATAGCATCCACTAAGGGAATGATTTATGCCCATAAGTCTAATAAAGGTTAGAAGCAAGATTTTATCTAAATAGATTGGTAATAATTGAGCTGAATATTATACCTTGTCTATTAATTTACTCATATTTGAGATTATGGCGGTAAATCAATTTTAAAATTAGTAATAATATCATAGTTAATTAATATTAATTGTAATTGATTAGAGTGCGATCGCCTTAATTAAATTATGGATAAAAATAAATATTTAAAGAGCAATCGTCAATTATAAATTATTACTATCGACAATTCAAAATAATCTGCGACTAAATGGAGATAAAACAGTCAATCCGTCCCTATGAAAAAATATTTGCAGTAATTTCATTATTGCTATTTTCTCATGGATTTTATCCAATTATTCTAGGTAATAGTACGGAAAAAGGCGATATTGATAGCCCTTTTCTACGCCTTATTTTTATTGGTATTTACTTTATAACTATTCTCCTTTTACTGTTTCGCAAGCAAAGGACTTTTAGTTTTATAACTAGTAACTATTGGCTATTATTGCTTATAGGGTTGGCTATTTTTTCGATATCTTGGTCTTCTGTACCACACATCGCTTTTAGAAAAGTTATTGCTCTAATCGGTGCTACTCTATTTGGTATTTATTTGGGTTCGGCATATAGTTTTGAAGAACAGCTGGGGATTTATGCCTGGACTTATGGGATTGCGGTATTTTTTAGCTTTATCTTTGCATTAGCATTGCCTCAGTATGGCATTATGAACACGGATGCTATTGTTGGTGCTTGGCAGGGTATTTTTCCCCACAAAAATGGATTGGGAGAATGTATGTTTACTAGCTTTCTTACCTTTTACTTTTTGGCTTATCTTAATAAAAAAAGACAGCTATTTTTTTGGCTATTTTGTTTTTTGTCTATTGCATTAACTTACTTAGCAGAATCTGCCACCGCTTTTGTCAGCGTTTTATTTATTTCGGCTACCGCTCAAGGATTACAAAGATTATCTTTAAAATCTAAACAAAGTGTCCTAGTCATTTTGTTATTTTTAATTTCTGTAATAGTATTGCTGTTTTTATTTTTACTTAACTTCAATACATTTTTAGCAGTCAATGATAAAGACGTAACCTTATCGGGTAGAACGCTTTTGTGGGACACTTTGGGGACTTTTATTCAGGAAAAGCCCTGGCTGGGTTATGGTTACGGTAGCTTCTTTTCGGGCGAAGCTAGAGAAGCAAATTTATTGTGGCAGGTACATGATTGGTTTCCCGTTCATTCTCACAATGGCTACATTCAACTATGGATAAATTTGGGGCTGATTGGCGTATTAATATTTACTCTAGGCTATGTAAGCTGTTTATTTAATTCCTTATTTAAATATCTAGTATCCAAAGAACCTAAAATGCTTTGGGTATTTTTATTTTTAATGTATAGTGTCTTTTTAAATCTAACCGAAGTATCATTTTTTACCTCTAGTAATATATGGATAATTAGCCTGGCTTCAATTTATTCAATGAAAATTAAAGTAAATAAAACATCATCAAAAGTAGCATCATCTGCTCGTTAATTTATGACCAAAAAGTGGTTGAATTCAAAAGTTACCAAATTACAGCAAAGTAGTACTCTCAAAAACTCCCTGACTATTTTTAGATCTTTTGCTATCAGATTATTAGTTCAAGGAGTCTATTTCATAGTTCTGGCTCGAACTTTTGAACCAGAAAGATACGGTGCTTATGTGGGCATTGTAGCGATAGTTTCAATTTTTATACCTTTTGCTAGTTTAGGTAGCGGTGAAGTTTTAATTCAGAATGTGTCGCGCAACCAAAGTTTATTTCGTCGATATTGGGGTACAACAATCCTCAAAACTCTAATTTTTGGTTCGGCTTTTATTTCTATAATCTTAATAGTTTACAAATTTATTTCAATACCAGATATTTCTATTTATTCTGTATTTTTTGTAGCCTTAGCCAATCTAATTTTTTTACGACTAAACGATGCTACCAGAGATGTTTTTATTGCTACAGGGTTGATGAATTATACGGCTAAATCGATTATTATGGTTTCTCTTAATCGATTTTTTGCAGCGATCGTTTTTATTACCTCCTTTGATAATCCGACTGTATTAACCTGGTGTATCTTATATTGTATTGCCACGTTTTTTGCTTCGGTAATGTCCAGCTATTTGGTAGTCAAGCAGCTTGATTATCCTAAGTTCGATTTAGCCACCATAACTAAAGAGCTAAGATTGGGACTTTCTTTTGCTATTAGTGTTTCGGCTCAAAATATCTATAACGATCTCGATAAGTCGATGTTGGCAAAACTGTCTACCTTAGAAGCAACGGGAATTTACGGCGCAGCCTATCACATTCTCAATGTTGCCTTCACTCCCATTCAGTCTGTGGCTTTGGCTTCGTTTAGAAAGTTTTTTCAGCAAGGTGCTTCTGGAATTAAAGGCAGTTTTGCCCTGTGTAAAAAACTTTTGCCCATGTCTTTAGGTTATTCTTTAGTGGCAATTATCGGTCTTGTCGTTTGTGCGCCATTAATACCAATTTTGTTAGGAGAAGAGTACGGAAATTCAGCTTGGGCATTGATGTGGTTATCTCCAGCAATTTTTTTCAAAACAATGCACTTTTTTGCAGCCGATACTTTAACAGGAGCAAACTATCAAAGTGTCCGTACTACTGCTCAAGTTTCTGTAGCTATTATTAATGGTTTATTGAATTTTTGGTTGATTCCCAATTACGGATGGCACGGTGCAATTTGGGCTACGGTTGCTTCGGAATTTTTATTAACCCTATTTCTTTGGGGTGCTATTTATCGGTATTCAAAAATCTCTGTAAAATAAACTTAACTCTCGGTACGAATTAGGAAAATAGGAAAAGAAACTATATTATTCTGGTTTGTAAGTATATACAGCAATTCTCTCTGAGTTATAAAAAATTGTTGGTTTTGAATGTTATTTTTCCTTTGTCACTGGGGATTTTCCTAAATTATGGCCGATTGCTGTAGTCTATAAAAGTAATTTAATTAACATTCAAGTCCGTTTTTCGATACTAATAGAAATATAGATAGATATACAGAGGTAAAAAAGTATTTTTAAAAGATAAGCTGATAAATGTAAAGTTAATATAAAGTCAAAAATCTAGTTCTATGACTAGGAATAAAATTAAACAAGGTAGACGCTCTTTTTTGTTAGGATTAAGTGGATTTGGAGGTGCAGCTATAGCTCATCAATCTTTATCATCTGCAGTCCGAGCAAAAGAAGTAGACCGATATATTAGTAATTCAAATAAAGAAAATAAACGAGGTAGAGGACGAACCTTACGTCAACTCGCTGCTTCTAAAGGTATTTTATATGGTGGTTTTGCTCAAAGAGCTTATGATGAACTACCTCAAGATCGAAAATTTAAGCAAGTTTTTACTAGAGAATATGGAGCGATTGTTGGTGGCTATTTTGGAGTTACCGTTGGTCCATTTGGTAAAAACAACTATAAGTTTAATCAGACTGATGCTTTCCTAAATTTTGCCAACCAAAATAATTTAACTTTTCGCGCTCATCCGATTATATGGAATGAATTTAATTCTAATTGGCTAGTACAAAAATTTAAAGCTAGCAATACCACTAATGCAGAAATTGATGAAATATTTATCAACCACATTACAACTTTAGTAAAACGTCATGCGGGAAAAGTTCATTCTTGGGACGTTGTTAACGAAGCAATTAGAGTCGAAGATGGTCGGAGCGATAATTTTAAAGATACTACTAAAAGCGGTGTCAGAGGGGAAAAATATCCTACCTGGCTCAATTTTTTGGGTGGAGACTATGTCGAGCGTGCGTTTAAGATTGCAGCAAAAGCAGACCCCAATGCAATCTTGACCTACAACGATAATGGACTAGCATATAGCAATCCTTATGGTAACAGTTACGAAGAAAAACGCAGAACTGCGGTATTGAAGCTATTAGAAAGGCTCAAGGCAAAGGGAACGCCCGTTCACGCACTGGGTATCCAAAGTCATCTTCAGGGCGATCGCAATAGTGAATTTGACGCTCAAAAATTTCGCAAGTTTTTAAGTGATGTTGCCAGTATGGGTATCCAAATTATTATCTCGGAACTAGATGTCCGAGATAATAATTTGCCCAAAAATATTGTAGAACGCGATCGCCTGGTAGCAGAAGCCTACTATCAGTATCTTTCTGTAGTGTTAGACGAGCCTGCGGTCACTACTATTATTAACTGGGGACTCAGCGATCGCTATACTTGGTTGTCTGATTTCTCTCCGCGCAGCGATGGCGCACCAGTACGACCTTTATTATTAGATAAACAATACGTACGCAAACCAGCTTGGAAAGCAGTAGCTAGAGCTTTACAAGAAGCTCCCAGTCGCTAATGCTAAGGTCTAAAATAGCACAGTAAACTATTATAAATAGTTTTTTTTCATTTGTTATTGGTCATTTATAAAACTAGACTCAGTTAATAATTTATGCACATAAGTCTATTGGTTAATTTTGTTTCTGTCGGTTTTGCCTAAAAGCTGGCAGGAAATTTTTTTGAGTAAGTAGCTCCACTTTATTTTATAAAAAATAAAAGTTTTCGGAGAAGGAATGAATTAGCCAAATGAACAAGGAAATTATAATTTGGAACGTTTTATATTTAATTCCACCTAGCTACTTACAATGCTTTAATAGATTTTGAATAATATTTTGTAAGAATAACCTCAGCCATCAATAAAATGAGCAACCCTATCGAGCGAGTCCGTATATCTCAGGCTGCTGAAGCACAGTTGATTAAGTTAAAGCGCAATACCAAAATCAAAAATTGGAATACTTTATGTCGTTGGGCTTTTTGTCGCTCTTTGGCCGAATCGAGCATTCCATCGCCCGTACCGATTAAAACTGATAGCAAGATAGAAATAGCCTGGGGTGTTTTTGGTGGAGATGTGGCGGATATCTTGTCCGTTGCCCTCAAGCAAAGATGTTATCAAGATGGATTGGGAACAGATCCCGAAACTCTCAAACAACAATTTACCCTACATCTTCATCGCGGGATTGGCTATCTGGCGGGAAATAGCAATATTCAAAACATTGAAGATCTAGTGGTGTTAAATCTAGGGCGTGTCATCAATTAGAGAGAATGATGCTTTTGAAGGCATTTTGACGAGATACAAGGAAAAAAATGTTCGCCCGTAGCAGAGCTACGGAGGTTATTTTTTGACACAGTAGATCGTTAAAAGGTCGAAAAAAGTACTTTTTATTTAATTGATGACACGCCCTAAATACCTAATTTTATTCTGGGAGATAAAGAAAAGCTTGGTTTCTACCTCGTTCTTTAGCTTCATAAAGAGCCTTGTCAGCTAGAGCAATCAGCAACTCTGGAGTAGATTCTATGCTGGGAATCAAACTATGTACTCCCAAACTGATAGTGACATACTCATTAACTAATGATTCTTTGTGAGTAATATGTAGTTGATTGACATTAGCTGCAATTTT
>CAYXWE010000133.1:0-8020 GCA_964468145.1 uncultured Pleurocapsa sp. | reverse complement strand
TAAGATTTAAAAGAGTACCGATTCCTATTTAATCCACTGCTTATTTAGCAACGCCATTCCCAGCCAGAGAATATTTCTGAAACGACTTTTGATTATACGGAATCAACTTCTAGGGATGAAAAGTCTTTAACATCTCCAAAAGCAAAGTCTGGCGGGAAAAAATACTGGTGGTTCGGTTTAATTGGCTTATTACTACTTGGTGGTCTAGCGACAATAATACGCCCCTGGTCGAATACTTCCGAAGAAGCAGTGTCTCAAACAGAAACGGTAAAACTTACAGTGCGAACCACTCAAGCCAAACGACAACCGATTCGCGCCTGGGTTTCCAGTGAAGGGAATGTACAGGCGGTGAACTATAAACACCTGGCTTTTGAAGTTGAAGGAGACGTTACCTATATAGCCGATCGCAATGGCAGAGAATTACGCGAGGGCGATCGCGTTAGTCAAGGAGAACTACTAGCACGGGTGGACGATCGCGAATTACTGGCAGATGTATCCCAGGCTCAGGCAGCGATCGCCGAGGCACAGCAAAACAGGGCAGCAGCAGCAGCACAAGTAGCTAATGCTCAGGCACAACTCCAACAGGCTCGCTCTCAGGTACAGCAGGTGCGGGCGCAGGTAAATAAAGCCCAAACTAGTCGCAATTTAGCCCAAACAAATCTAGAACGCTATCGCATCTTGGCTGAAGAAGGGGCAATTTCTGAGAGTGAATTTGATAGTCGTGTTAGTACGGTGCAAGATTCAGAAGCAGACGTGGCTGCTACCAATGCGGAAGTGGCTGCTGCCCAGGGACAGGTAAGCTCGGCAGAGGCACAGGTTCGGGCTGCACAGGAACAATACAAGGCAACTCAATCGGCAATTACTACTGCCCAAGCCAGACTATCTCAAGCACAGGTAGCTTTAGAAGGGGCGAGTCTCTACGCACCTTTTGACGGCATCGTGGCATATCTAAATATTAATGAAGGAGAATACCATTCTCCCCAGGTTGTTTCTTCCCAGTTGGGTGGCGACTACCAGGGAATCCTCAACCGCATCCCGATGGTAATTATCGACCCGAGCCAGTATGAAGTAATGGTCGAGCTGGCGGGTAATAATGGCGATCGCGTCGAGCCAGGACAGCCAGCTTTTATCGCTTCTGAAGCTAATATAGAACAGTCTATCGGCACATCTAACAATAGCAATACTGCATTTAATGAGCGCAACTCCGATAACTCACAACAAGAGTTATTAACTAACAACGCTAGAGCCGAAGGTGAAGTTTTTGCCGTCAATCCTGCCATTAGTCCAGGGGGAAGAGCGATCGAGGCTACAGTTCGCTTACAGCCAGAGACGACAGAAGGTATTAAACATGGGGAACAGGTTTTAACCTGGATTGCAGTAGCAGAAGAATCCAATGCTGTAGTCGTTCCTCTCAATGCGGTAGTCTATCGCGACCAAATTCCCTATGTATTTGTGGTTAATCCCCAGGGAGTTATCGAACAGCGACAGGTAGAATTAGGAATTCGCGGCATAACTGGGCAGCAAATTCTTAGCGGAGTCGAAACTGGTGAGTCTGTAGTTACTCAAGGACAAAATCGTCTAGTAGATGGCGTAGAAGTAAAGGTGGTTGATTAGATTAGACTTCTTGAATAAGTTCATAACCAACGAAAAATAACGAGCATTTACAATGTTACTACCACAGCAAGCAACATTTCCTCAACCAAATATTCTAATAGTTGACGATAGCTCAGATAATTTAGAATTACTGGCAACAATACTCGTTAACTCTGGATATTGGGTATTGACTAGCGATCGCGGCGATTTAGCTATCGAACAGGCAAAAAATAATCTTCCAGACCTAATATTACTCGATATTTGTATGCCCGAACTAAATGGTTTAGAGGTTTGCCAAATTCTGAGAGAAAATTATCATACTAAAGATATTCCGATTATCTTTTTAAGTGCATTACAAGAAACGGAAACTAAAGTTGAGGCTTTGAGCTTTGGTGGAGATGACTATGTGACCAAACCTTTTGAGGTTGAGGAAATATTGGTTAGAGTTGAAACTCAGTTGAGAAAATCGCGATCGCAATCTCAAATACAGGCGCAAAATATTCGTCTCGAACGGGAAAATCGTCAACTCAAACAATTAGTTAGAATAGACAGTCTGACCCAGATAGCCAACCGCCATTATTTTGATGAATTCTTACGCAGGGAATGGTATAGAGGAATTAGAGAACAGTTTCCCCTATCGTTAATTTTGGCTGATATAGATTATTTCAAACTCTACAACGATCGCTTTGGTCATCAGCAAGGAGATATTTGTCTACAACAGGTGGCTAAGACAATTTCAAAAGTTGTCAAGCGTCCTGCGGATTTGGTTGCTCGCTATGGTGGTGAAGAATTTGCCATAATTTTGCCTCAAACGACCGCCGAAAATGCTTTACATCTAGCTGAGAAAATACGCCTGGCAGTCAAACAACTTAATTTGGCTCATCCCGAATCCTTAGCTAATGAAACTGTATCTCTTAGTTTAGGCGTTGCTTCTATTGTTCCTAACGCTCAATTTAAAATCGAGCAATTATTAGTTACCGCAGACAAAGCCTTGTATCGAGCTAAAAAGCAAGGTCGCGATCGCTCATTTTTGGCAGAGAATTTCCAAAGTTGAAGTGAAGGAGGTTAATGAAAAAGACTGCATACATAAAATATTTGTTTGACTACATTAAAACTATAAATCAACTTAAGTTTTCAAAAAGAATATGGATTTTAAAAGGAAAACAGCAATCGTCACTGGTGCAGGTAGAGGATTGGGGTTAGCTTATGCTCAAACCCTATCCGACAGAGGTGCTAATGTTGTAATCAGCGATCTGGGTACGGATCGTGTAGGTGCGGGTATTGATGACTCAGTGGCATTTAACGCTGCACGCAAATTGCAGAAACAAGGTAAAAATGTCATTGCCCATTGTGGAGATCTATCTGAAGAATCAACTTGTCGTGAATTAGTGGAACTGACAATAAATTCTTTTGGTAGCCTAGATATTTTGATCCATAATGCGGGATGGGTAGGTTATCAATCTATTGATGAAACAGAGACCGAATTTATACAACGCGCTATTGACGTTAACATCCTGGCGACAATTTGGATCTGTAAATACGCCTGGAAATATCTTAAACAATCATCAATGCCACGAATAGTTTTGACCACTTCTGATCGTGCTATGTATCAAAAATATGCTCAATCTGGATTAACGGCTTACGCTGCTGGCAAGATGGCTCAGGTTGGCATTATGAATGCATTAAGCATAGAAGGCTTGGAACATAAGATTCTGGTTAATGCGGTATCCCCTGTAGCAAAAACTCGAATGTGGGGAGAAACGGGAACGCCAGATAATCTTAAGCCTGAATGGGTTACTCATGGAGTCATTTACCTTGCTAGCGAAGCTTGCCAAGATACGGGATTTATTCTGCGTGCGAGCAACGAGCAGTTTACAGCAACGCGCTTTGAGGAAAACCCAGAGGTAGACTATCCCGTAGATCTTGCCAGAGTCAAAGCTAGCAGCGTAGAAGAAGTTGCCAAATTGTGGGAATCCATCAAAGAGCGTTAAATTTAGCCTGCTTACTGCGTCAGGTATGATTTTAAACATTACGATTCAGCAACGCTAAATTATCTATTACAAATATAAATTAAAGCGATCGCCTGTCTTTACTCGTTTCTATCTTGCAGCAGAGGTAATTCTTTGGTTAACAAGCTTCTATAAAAAAGTACTCTGAATTTAGATCCATAATTGCTAGATACACCACCTGCTAAACAGAAATTACCAAAAGGCGATCGCTCTGCCGAAGATAAGGCAAGAGCATCTAAACTATCGCGTTTCTTTTTCCTTAACACCATCTTTGCCATTTTGCTGACGGTGCTATTGGTCGTAGGTGGCGTTTTGGGCTATTTTTCCATGACCAAGCAGTCTCAACCCGACATTGATATTGCGGTGGCAAATATCACTACCACCTGGCTTGGTGCTGACCCTCAAAGTATCGAACAGCAGGTTACAGACGAGATTGAGACAGAAATCACTTCGGTTGAGAATATCAAACAGATTCAGAGTGCTTCCTATACGGGTTTTTCCATAATTAACGTTGAGTTTACCAGCAGTGCGAATACCAATCGCGCTATTCAAGAACTACGTCAAGCCGTATCTCAAGCAGAATCAGAACTGCCCGAAGATGCCGAACAGCCCGTAGTCGAACAGGTATCCCTCGATGATGCACCGATTATTACCCTGGCACTCTATGGCGATATCGACCCCACGGTAATCTCTCAAGCTGCGGAGGAGATTCAGGATCGTTTAGAACAGTTGGGGGGAGTGAGTGAAGTAAACCTCGGTGGTGCGCGAGAAGAAGTTATTAGCGTGCAGATGAATCCCTATCGTTTGGCAGAGTTGGGTATTTCTCCAGCTAACGTAGCCAGTCAAATTCGCGCTGCTAATACTGACGTTCCTCTCAACGAGATTGAAAGCGATTTAATCGGTACTCAAGTACGCTTTTACGGCAGATTTCGTTCGGTATCACAATTAGAACAGTTGCCTATTGCTCGCTTTTCAGGCAGAGTTGTACGCTTAAATGAAGTTGCATCTGTGCGTCGCGAATTGGAACAGGAAGACGTGCGGGCATTTATTAGTACTAAAGGAGAAGAGTTTCAGCCCGTAGTTAGTGTGGGTGTGGTTAAAGTACCAGGACAAGATTCAATTGAAGTAATCGATCGCGTTATTGCTACGATGAACGAACTCCAGCAAAATCCTAATGTCTGGGTGGCTGGCATGGAATACGAGATTATTGCTGACGAGTCGGAAATTATTTGGGAACAGCTTGGTAATTTGTTTGTCAATGCCCTACAGGCGATGGCGGCGGTATTTGTAATTCTGTTTATTGCCCTATCTTGGCGCGAGGCTTTGATTGCGGGTTTATCGATTCCCCTAACTTTCTTGGGTACGCTGGCAGTGCTATGGCTGATGGGTCAGACTCTCAACAACATGGTGCTGATTGGCATGGTGTTGGCTTTGGGTATCTTGGTAGATGTCTTTATTTTAATGATGGAAGGGATGCACGAGGCGATTTTCGTTCGGGGATTGCCCTTTAACCAAGCAGCATTACAAACGGTTAAAACTTATGCTCCTCCAGCCTTTGCAGGTCAGCTAACTACAATTTTGGCACTGACTCCATTGATGGCAATTAGCGGTACGCTGGGTAAGTTTATCGAACTACTTCCGATTGCAGCTATTATTTGTCTGATCCTCAGTTTTGCGATCGCAATTCTAATCGATATTCCTCTGTCTCGTTATTTGTTAGCCAATGTTAAAGGCGTTGAAAAAAAATCTCGTGTCGATCGCCTGTCAGAAAAAGCCTCCCAAAAGTGGGCGCGCTGGAGTCTCAATCATACGGTTAAAAATAAAACTACCGCTGGTGCCTGGACTATTGGCACAGTAGCTTTGTTTATCCTAGCGATGTTCACCTTCACCCAAATTCCCGTCGAATTCTTTCCTCAATCCGACCAGCGTAACTTTAGCGTCAACGTCGAATTACCCCCCACCACTTCCCTAGATGTCTCTCAAGAGGTGGCAGACGACCTAGGAAATATCTTACAAAACCAAGACTATCTCGAAAGCGTAATTAAGTATGTCGGTCAGCGCAGTAATTTAGTCCCATCGGGGGAACTACAACCCACTGAGGGTAGCTATCTACTAGGGTTCTCTGCCGTGTTCCAACCAGAAGACGAACGAGACCGAATTTCTTATCAATACATCGACGATCTGCGCCCAGAATTACAAACAGCATTAGATAATTATCCAGGGGCATTGCTGGTAATTAACGAACAGCAGGCAGGACAAAGTGGCGACCCGATTCAAATTGAAATCACTGGCAGTAATTTAAGCCAACTGCGGGAAATTTCGCAGCAGGTTCAGATGGCTTTACGGCAAATTCCTGGTGCTACGGATGTGCGCGACAGTTTGGGGGCATTACAACCAGATTTACGCCTCATTCCCAAACGGGAGGAACTGAGTTTTTATGGCTTGAGCGAACAACAGCTAACCTCTCAGGCACAATACTACACTAGGGCGATCGATGTCGGTGATTTTGCCGTTGGTGGAGATGAAGAAGATCTGGAAATTCGCCTCAGTACTGCTTATCCCTCTCGTAATGGTCGCGTGGGAGGACCTACTCGCAGGGATGAACTGTTATCGGTACGTTTCTTTAGCGATGACCCCGATCGAGCGTCAATTCCCGCCAGTGCCGTAGTTGAAACGGTACAGACAGAAGCACCCCTTTCTATTGCCCGCCGAGATGGACGACGCACAGCTACGGTGCTGGCAAAAAATCAAAACCGAACTGTAGGGGAAATCTTAGCAGAACTCGAACCAAAATTAGAGGAGATGAAACAGTCATGGGACAGCGGATACGACTACAGTTTTGGCGGTGAAACGGAAGACCAGGCAGAAACCTTTGGTTCGGCGGGTCAAGCACTGGCTTTAGCGGTATTTCTAGTCTTCGCCGTTCTCGTATTGCAGCTTGGTTCATTCCGCCAGCCGTTTATTATCCTGTTGGCAATTCCTTTTGCTTTAATTGGGACAATTGGCGGTTTTTATCTGACGGGAATTCCTTTTTCCTTCTCCGCCTTTATCGGTATTATTGCCCTTGTCGGAATTGTGGTTAATGATGCGATCGTCATGGTTGATACGATGAACGGCTACCAAGATCTCAGAATGCCCAAACGCCAGGCAGCAGCCCAGGGAGTTAGCGATCGCCTGCGACCCGTTCTGACTACGAGTATTACAACTATTATCGGTTTAATTCCTCTGGCATTGAGCGATCCTACCTGGATGCCTTTGTGTGGTGCGATTATTTTTGGTTTGGTTGCCGCTACTCTGACTGCTTTGATTGTAGTGCCTTGCCTATATTTATTACTTACACCAAAGACTGAAACGGCAGATTTGGAAGTTGCTCGAAGATAAATAAAATGCCGATTTTGTTCCTATTTATTAGTGTTTAGGAAATTCAACTTAATGAGGTTGGTAAAAAACTTATTGAACGAGGAAGACAGAAGCTTGACCTTAGAGTTGTTGTTGAACATAGCTAGAAATCAATTTCAATTTTGGCAGCAGGATTATTCTCTTGTGAACTAAGAACGTGGGTATAAACAGCGGTGGTTTTCGGATCGCTATGACCGAGAAAATCTTGAACCTCACGCAAGGAAGAACCATTCTGGAGGCTCAAAGTACCTGCGGTGTGACGGAGACTGTGAGGGGAAAGACTTCGTTCTAGGTCGCTAGATTTTAAGCCACATTTAGCTAGATAGCTATCGACGACATGACCAATGCCACTTCTCGATAACCGTTGACCGTACCGACGATTCGACAGAGATATAAATAAGGGAGAGTTAGATGCTAGCTTTTCTTTTGCTAAATTACGTGCTTGTCGATACTGAACTATTTCTTCACCTAAATCGGGTCGTAGAACGGCAGTTCGGATGCTGTTTTTACCATCTAACTTGAGATAATGCTGACCGTATGACTCACTAATATTCCCCAAATTAGCTCGATACATTTCGATACTGCGACAGCCCTGTAGAGCCATACAACCAAGCAAAACGCGATCGCGCAATACCTGTACTTTAGCAGTTTTATCTCCGCGAATTTTTAAGGTAGGCGCGATGCGATCGAATATCTGCTGTAACTCTTCAAGAGATAAATAATTAATCGTACTACTAACTTCTCGCTTCTCCCTCGGTGCTTTCACCCCGATGACGGGATTATCCTTAACCAACTTATCCGCCAAACAAGCCGTGTAAAAATGCTTGATAGCCAACAAAGATAAACGAATCGTCGGAGACGTTTTTTCGCCATCTACCAAGTGTTTGCGGTATTCCTTAATATTGTCCTTCGTAACCAATGCAGGATAAAGTTCTCGCCCCCTGCACCAACTAAGAAATTGATGAACCCGACTGCGGTAGGTTTTAACTGTATCGTTACTGGCATGACCATTAGCAATA
>CAYXWE010000132.1:0-8023 GCA_964468145.1 uncultured Pleurocapsa sp. | reverse complement strand
TTCTTTTCCCAATTCAAAGTAGAACGGACGATCGCATCTAAGGAATCGTATTGAGGTTTCCAGCCCAATACCCGTCGAATTTTCTCCCCCGATGCTACAACGCAGGCGGGATCTCCTTTTCGGCGAGGAGCTTCGATCGCTTGAAAATCTTCTCCAGAAATTTCTTTGATTTTGGACAATACTTCTCGGACGCTATAGCCTTTACCGTAACCGCAGTTGAGAATTTGACTATTCGATTCTTTTTCTAAATAATCTACTGCATCTACATGAGCCGAAGCAAGATCTTCTACATGAATATAATCTCGAATTCCTGTACCGTCGGGCGTATCGTAGTCCGTACCGAAAATGCTAGCGGAGGGACGAATACCTAGTGCGGCATCGCAACCTACTTTAATTAAATGGGCTGCTTTTCCTCTTTGACCGATCTTGCCCGAACTATCAGCCCCCGCAACGTTAAAATAGCGCAAGATAACATACTTGAGATCTGAAGCACGAGCATAGTCGCGAATTATGGTTTCGCTCATTAATTTAGATTGACCGTAGGGATTGATTGGTATAGTGGGGAAATCTTCTCGGACGGGGACTTCTTTTATTTCACCATATACCGCTGCAGTACTAGAAAAAACTATTTTGTTAACGCCATATTTTTGGCAGCACTGCAATAAATTCACTACGTTGCAGGTGTTGTTATAGTAATAATCTAAGGGTTTGACCAAAGATTCGGGGACAGAGATACTCGCAGCAAAATGCAGCACCGCATCAAACTGATGTCGAACAAATACTTTAGCCAGATTTTCGATATGATTCAGTTCTCCTGAAACGACTTCCCCATACAAAACCGCATCTACTGAGCCTGTAGAGAGATTATCGTAAACTACGATATTATGACCGGCTTCTCCTAATTTTTTGACTGTATGAGAACCAATATAGCCAGCACCACCAGTTACTAAAATTTTTGCCATAGCGATTTATACCTAAAATTGTTCCCAACCCACAATAGGATTACCCGTAGTCGTCGAACAAAACTATCCCATCATAGCTTGTTGCCTGGGGCTAATAAACTATAGTTATGGGAGATAAATAAATAATAGGCAAACAAAGAGTGAATACTCCCGGTCACTATATTCTGAATTTAGCTTTGTTGGGTAAAACTATTGCACCGAAAAATAGTATTGAAAATAATATTACTATTGCCCTGGGCGGAATTCTACCCGATGTACCGATTTTTATTTTTTATTTTGTGGCAAAGTTTATTTATAAAATGCCCGAAGGTAAAATTTGGTCGGAGGCTTATTACGAACCTTTTTGGCAAAATATTATTGCTCTATTCCACTCCATCCCCCTCGCTATAATTGGTGCGGTGATTTTTTATTATTTGGACTGGAAACCTGGCACGATCTTATGTATTAGTATGGTGTGTCATTCTTTATTGGATTTACCCGTACATAATGATGATGCCCATCGTCATTTTTATCCTTTTAGCGACTATCGTTTTATTAGTCCTTTTTCTTATTGGGATAGCAGACACTATGGTAAATATGTAGCGTTCGTTGAGATGGCTTTGGTAATTGGAGTTAATCCAATTGTAATGGGCTTGCTTCATTCCCCCTGGACAAAAGGGATTGTCATCGCGATCGACCTGTTTTATATTTTGGGTTATTCTCGTTTCTGGTTGTAAGTTTATTGAGGTGTCTCGCTGGCATAGTGACTTATCTTACGCTGATGCTTCGCGTACAGAGAGAATACTTGCTTGATTTATTTGCATTCTCAAGTCGTGATTGTCAATTGCTGAATCTTGATGGCATTAACTATTTAAATATGCTGCGATCGCATCCCTCGCCAATTTCAAATTGACGAGCAATACAGATGAAAGTCTCGTATAGTAATCTAGGCGGGTAGATTATCGAACAAGCTATCGAACTATTTCGATCTCACCCCTACTCCCCGATACCTGCCTATAAATTAAGCACTCAAAGTATATATGCAGTCCTATTCTTTAATTGCACCAGCGAAAATTAATCTTTCTTTAGAAATAATTGGCGATCGCCCAGATGGTTTTCACGAGTTAGTTATGATTCTGCAAAGCGTTGAGTTGGCAGACATAATTGACATTCAAGCTAGCGATACTCAAGATATTTATATTCACTGCGATCGCCCAGAAGTTCCTTTAGATACTACTAATTTGGCTTATCGTGCAGCAGAATTGATGTGCAAAACTTTTCCCAAAGTTCATGCTAACTATGGTGGAGTGGTTATTAGAATTAAAAAGAATATTCCCGTGGCTGCAGGATTGGCAGGGGGATCTGGTAATGCTGCAGCGGTGTTGGTGGGAATTAATTTGATTTGGAATTTGGGTTTGACTAGACCAGAATTGCAAGATTTAGCAGCAAAGTTAGGTTCGGATATTCCTTTTTGTGTTTCTGGAGGAACGGCGATCGCCACGGGAAGGGGAGAAAAACTAGACCCCATTGAAGATTTAACTGGTATTTGGGTTATTTTAGCTAAATACCACAATATTAGCGTGCCAACTCCTTGGGCATACCAAACCTACCGCCAACAATACGGCAATTCTTATGTTAGCGATCCCACTCAAGTTAATTCCCGTACTGCAACAGTTCACTCTAGCCCCTTAGTAAATGCGATCGCCCGCAAGGATAGCGCGGAAATAGGCAAACTGATCTATAACGATCTCGAAAAAGTTGTGTTCCCCAAATATCCCCAGGTAGCAGAACTAAAATCGGCTTTTGCTACTCAAGATGTATTAGGTACAATGATGTCTGGATCGGGGCCGACAGTGTTTGCTCTGTGCGATTCTGAAGCCAAAGCGATCGCCGTTAAACAAGCGGTAAAAACTTTAATTAATGACCCTCATCTTCAATTTTGGATCACTAAACTATCTAGCAATGGTATTCAAATAGGATCTTAGTTGATACCGTAGCTAGTTGCCTTGATTGATAAATGTTTAATGTTTAATGCTCAATGAAATGACCCAGCCAGAAGTACTCCAAGAATTGCTCCAGGCGATCGCCGATGGCAAAATTAGCCCCGAAACGGCTTTAGATAAGCTAAAAGACTTGCCTTTTGAATCTCTTGATGAATTTGCCAAAATAGACCGCCATCGACAATTAAGGACGGGTTTTCCTGAAGTGATTTGGGGGGCGGACAAAACCCCAGAACAAATCATTAAAATTATGACCGCGATGCAAAAAGATACGGGTGTGGTTATGGCAACTCGCATCCAACCAGAAGTATATCAAGAATTAAAGCAAGCTATTCCCAGTCTAGTTTATTATCCCCCTGCCCGTATTTGTGCCTTATCTGCACCCGAAACCAAAAGCCAGATCGGAACTATCTCAATTTTGACTGCTGGTACGGCAGATATCCCCGTTGCTCAAGAAGCTGCGGTGACAGGAGAGCTTTGCGGATTTGAAGTGATTCGTCTTTGGGATGTGGGAGTAGCAGGAATACACCGTTTATTGAGCAACCGTCAAGTTATCTACGATGCGGACGTATTAATTGTGGTAGCAGGGATGGAGGGAGCATTACCTAGCGTGGTGGCAGGAATGGCAGATTGCCCCGTAATCGCCGTACCTACGAGCGTGGGCTACGGTGCGAGCTTTAATGGTGTCGCTCCCCTTTTAACCATGTTAAACTCCTGTGCTGCGGGCATCGGTGTTGTTAATATCGATAATGGCTTTGGTGCAGCAATCTTAGCAGGACAAATATTACGTACTGCCGAGAAAATTTCCTGACCCTTTCCCGCATAAAATTTAAACCATCTATTTAATTCGGCGACTTCTCAATCGCGATCGCTTTTAATTATGGTCTTAATCAATAAAGAAACTATCGAGCAACAGGCAAATAAACTTTTAGAAAAGTCTGTTATTTATTATCAAGACAAAGCTGTTGGTGCAGTAGCAGCTACAGACTCGGAAAGAGATGCCCTAAACTACGACCAGTGTTTTATTCGCGACTTTATTCCTGCTGCTTTAGTATTTCTGATTCAGGGCAAAACTGATATTGTCTACAATTTTTTAACAGAAACGGTTGTTTTACAAAAGCAAAAGAGACGCATTGACTGCTATCAACCTCCTACAGGCTTGATGCCAGCCAGCTTTAAGGTAGAATCCCAGGGAAATAGTCAGTACCTTCATGCAGACTTTGGCGATAAAGCAATTGGTAGAGTTACGCCCATTGATTCTTGTTTGTGGTGGGTTATTTTGTTAAGAGCTTACGTTAAAGCTACGGGAGATCTGGATTTAGCCCGCAGCGATAGTTTCCAAGAAGCTCTTATTTTTATTTTAAACATTTGCTTGGGTCCTCAATTTGAGATGACTCCGACTCTTTTAGTCCCTGATGGTGCTTGTATGATCGATCGCCCGATGGGGTTGAGCGGACATCCTCTAGAAATACAGTCTTTATTTTATATGGCTTTGCGGGCAGCCCGCGAAATGCTAGTTAAAGACGATCGCGCTCAAGATTTAATCGATAAAATTAATAACCGCTTGGGTAGCCTTAATTTTCATCTGCGGGATTATTACTGGCTCGATCTACTGAAATTAAATCAAATTCATCGTTACGAAGCAGAACAATTTGGCGAGTCGGTAGTCAATAAATTTAATATCTACCCCGAATCTATTCCTTACTGGCTCACAGATTGGATGCCCGATGTCGGTGGTTACCTAGCGGGAAACTTAGGCCCTGGAAAAATGGATTTTCGCTTCTTTGCTTTGGGTAATTTGACCGCCATTATGGGATCGCTGACTACCGAAAAACAGTCAGAAGAGATCTTGAATTTAATCGAGCATCGTTGGTCGGATTTGGTGGGCAAAATGCCCATGAAGTTATGCTATCCAGCTATCGAAGGCTTAACTTGGAAAATTGTTACGGGTTGCGATCCCAAAAATACTCCTTGGTCTTACCACAATGGTGGAAGTTGGCCCGTATTATTGTGGATGATGATGGCAGCCTGTCAAAAAATGGGACGGGAAGATTTAGCAGATCGAGCCATGGCGATCGCCGAAATGCGCTTGATGAACGATGAATGGCCTGAATATTACGATGGCAAAAATGGTCGTTTGATTGGCAAGTCTTCTCGCAAATTCCAGACCTGGACGATCGCAGGATGGTTATTGGCAAAATTATTAAGAGAAAATCCCGAATGTTGCGATCTTGTTTGCTTTACTGAAGATACAGAAGCGATCGCCTGTACGATTTAATCTTGGGGTTTATCTGTTAGTTATAAAAAGCAAAAAAAACGATTTTAATAATTAGACAAGTCTCAGGCTCTATTTTCTTCCAACCCCTGTCGAGCAGCAACCTGTGTTAAATATGTATTGCCTAGCGTAACTATCATTAATTTTGCAAAAAATAATAGTTTCTATAATTCTTTGATAAAAATGCGATCGCTCTAATTGGAGACAATAATACCGCTTTTTTTTATGAGATCTAATAAATTTTGCTCGATTGATTGCCTAGAAATTTACGGTTTTTTTAGGTAAATTAGATCCTGATATGTATAAAATATAAACGATCGCAAATTAAATTGTTATACAGGTTTTTTTTGTCTTAAACTGGAATGTATATGAAATGTGCCTAAATTAGATTTTATTCGGGTCGTCCCCTATATAAATTGATGCTTATCGTCCATTTTTAGATGAAAAAAATCTGGTCGTAGTCATTTGAGCGGGTTTATTCATTAGATGTGTTATGGCGCAATTGGAGTCATAGCAACTACTTGCGCTGATAACTTTATCTATATATTTAAGTTTTTATAGGAAAAAAGTTATATGGAATCTCATGGAAAATACGTTAGAGATCGTCTGTCCATCTTCGTTGATGGCAACAATATGTTTTATGCTCAACAAAAAAACGGTTGGTTTTTTGACCCCCGAAGAGTATTAGAATATTTCACCAAAGATCCCACTGTAGTTTTAATTAACGCTTTTTGGTACACGGGTCTCAAAGACGCTCAAGATCAAAGAGGCTTTAGAGACGCTTTGATTAGTTTGGGCTATACAGTTAGAACTAAAATACTCAAAGAGTATTACGACGATGCTTCTGGTCGCTATTCCCAAAAAGCAAATCTGGATATTGAGATTGTAGTTGATATGTTCAATACTGTTGAACAATACGATCGCGTCATTCTTTTTAGTGGTGATGGAGATTTTGAACGAGCGATCGAGTTATTGCGTTCCAAAAATACTCATATTACTGTTGTCTCTACCGAAGGCATGATTGCTAGGGAGTTACGTAACGCTACAGATCGTTATATAGACCTGAACGATGTGCGCGGGTATATAGAAAAAAGCGACTTTTGAATTAGTTGCTTCGTAATTAATCTAAAATTGCTCCATTGAAACGGTCGCTTATAGTCAAGCGGTCGTTTTTGTTTCAACTCTCCTGGCTTAAATGTTCGGCAATAAAGTTAGTGTAGATTTCACCTTTGAGAAAAGCGGGTGTTTCTAGAATTTTTTGGTGAAATTCAATAGTAGTGGGAACTCCTGTAATCGCACATTCTCTTAAGGCTCTTTTCATCCGCTTAATCGCTGTATCGCGGTCTTCGCCCCAAACAATCAGTTTGCCAATCAGAGAATCGTAATAAGGGGGGATTTCATAATCTGTATAGACATGAGAATCCATCCTCACTCCTGGCCCTCCTGGGGGAAGATAGGCACTGATACGTCCTGGGTGCGGGCGGAAGTTATATTTAGGATCTTCAGCATTAATGCGACATTCGATCGCATGACCCCTCAAAACTATATCCTCTTGAGCAAACCGCAGCTTTTCCCCTTGAGCTACACGGATCTGTTCGGCAATTAGATCGATTCCCGTTATTACTTCGGTTACTGGGTGTTCTACCTGAATGCGGGTATTCATTTCCATAAAGTAGAAGTCTCCCGATTTATCCAAGAGAAATTCCACCGTGCCCGCACCAACATAATTAATCGATTTAGCTGCTGTTACTGCAGCATCCCCCATTTTTTGGCGTAATTGAGGACTAAGCACCGCGCTAGGGGCTTCTTCTAACAATTTCTGGTGGCGACGTTGGATCGAGCAGTCTCGTTCCCCCAGATGAACTACGTTACCATGACTATCAGCAATAATTTGAAATTCAATATGGCGGGGATTCTCGACGAATTTCTCTAAATATACTCCGCCGTTACCAAAAGCTGCCTCTGCTTCTCCTTGAGCAGCCTGGAACATCCTGACCAATTCCGATTCATCGCGCACTAAGCGCATTCCCCTACCACCACCGCCAGCAGTAGCCTTGATCATCACAGGATAGCCAATCTTACCAGCCGTTGCTTTAGCTTCAGCTTCATCCCGCAACAAGCCATTACTTCCAGGGACAGTAGGTACGCCAGCATTTTGCATGGTCTTTTTGGCGGTAGACTTATCCCCCATCGCCAACATTGCTTCAGATGAAGGACCAATAAAAGTTAGCTGATGGTCGTTACAGATTTCTACAAAACGGGCATTTTCTGCCAAAAAACCATAACCAGGATGAATTGCCGTAGCGTTGCGAGTCAAAGCAGCAGCAATAATATTAGGGATATTAAGATAGCTTTTACCCGATGGGGGTGGCCCAATACAGACACTTTCATCCGCTAGCTGTACGTGGAGGGCTTGGCGGTCGATAGTAGAATGTACTGCCACAGTAGCAATACCCATTTCAGCACAGGTGTGTAAAATGCGTAGAGCAATTTCTCCTCGGTTGGCAATCAGGATTTTGTCAAACTGCATTCGATGAAGTAGATAACTAAAGTCATGTTTAAGGATAAAGCTTTTTTAGACATTTAGAAAAGAGAGTCTAATCTGGTCTCTTGAGTAATTCTGATGATGGGCGATCGTCACTCCAACCCCACCAAGCAGTACCGCATTCGCAGAGATAAAATTCCTGATATTTACGGCGATCGCCCGTATTTACGGGAGCGCGACGATTGAGCCAGACATTTTTGGCTTTTTTAGGGGGTGTTTTACAACTAGGACAGCAAAAGTCAAAGGCATGAACTGCCGATTT
>CAYXWE010000131.1:0-8031 GCA_964468145.1 uncultured Pleurocapsa sp. | reverse complement strand
AAAAACGTTTCATTATAAATTGTATTTATCCCAAAAATATTCATTTAATCTCAGTATTTTTAGCTAAATCAAGAAAAATAGTTTTTCTTAATACTCGAATCGATATTTAGATTTGGTTTAATTTATTAAGAGGATTATTGATGATAAATTTAACAGAGACGCAAGCGTAACAATAACCTGAAATAAGATAATTTGATGCCAGTAATTACAGGAAAAACTAAACTGCTAGGAATAATCGGCGATCCAGTAGAACATTCCCTGTCTCCAGTAATGCACAATAAGGCGATCGCCAGTCTTGGAATAGATTATGCTTATGTACCTTTCCCCGTGCAACAAGGAGATTTAACCAGAGCGATCGCGGGTTTTGATGCTGTTGATTTGCAGGGATTTAGTATTACCATTCCCCATAAGCAGGATATTATTCCTCTATTGACCGAAATTTCTGATGATGCCACCAAAATTGGTGCAGTCAATACAGTTTGGCGTACTCCTTCAGGCTGGAAAGGTACGAATACAGATATTACTGGATTTGTCGCACCCCTCAAACAGATGACACGAGACTGGGAGCAAGTAACTCCTGTAATATTAGGCAACGGTGGCGCAGCTAGGGCGGTAATTGTAGGATTGGCCAATTTGAAATGTCCAGAAATCCACGTTGTCGGACGCAATCCCGATAAACTAGCTCGATTTTATCAAAGTTGGCAACACGCCCCCGATATTACTGCCAAACTTAAAATTCATAATTGGCATAATCTTAAAAGTTTACTTCCTACTACAGATTTGTTAGTTAATACAACTCCCGTAGGAATGTCGCCCAAAGTTGATGCTTCCCCTGTAGATGCAGATATGATGGCAAAACTGAAACAAAATGCGATCGCCTATGACTTGATATATACTCCCAACCCTACCCAATTTCTCAAACTCGCTCAAGATCGAGGTGCAAAGGCGATCGACGGTTTAGAAATGTTGATACAGCAGGGAGTTGCAGCTTTGGAAATCTGGTTACAACAGCCCGTACCTGCGGATGTCATGCGTAACTCTCTCCAGGAATATTTAGGGCTTTGAGTAAGTAATGAGTAATAAGTAATGAGTAATGAGTAATAAGTAATAAGTAGCAATGTTTATCGATCGCCTGATAGATGCCATCAAACAAAAAAATACGCCCTGTATTGTAGGTTTAGATCCAGCCTTAGAAAGGATGCCTCATAGTTGGTTAAACGAGCAAGGAATTAATAACAAGAGTAGTTTAGCTGAATGCGCGGAAGGGATTTATCAATATAACCTAATGGTTTTAGATGCGATCGCCGATCTTGTTTCCGCAGTTAAACCCCAGTCTGCCTATTATGAATTATTTGGTTCTGCTGGAATCATCGCTTTAGAAAAAACAATTACGGCTGCACGCGATCGCGATTTGTTAGTAGTGCTAGATGTCAAGCGGGGGGATATTGCTTCTACTGCTACAGCCTACGCCCAGAGTTATTTATCGAGTAAAGTAGCCAGTCCTTTGGAAGCGGATGCAATGACAATAGTTCCCTATTTAGGAAAAGATTGTCTCGAACCTTTTTTTAATGAGGCGATCGAGTGGGGGAAAGGGGTGTTCGTTTGTGTTAAAACCTCTAACCCTGGTGCATCTATAGTTCAAGAGCAAAAAATAGGCGAGGGTTATTTGTATGAGATTATTGCCGATTTAATCAAACCAGCTTCAGATAAAAGTATCGGCGAATCTGGCTATAGTGGCATCGGTGCAGTGGTGGGGGCTACCTATCCCGAAGCAGCATATCGCTTGCGCAAACAGTTACCGAATAGCTTATTTCTCGTTCCTGGCGTGGGGGCGCAAGGCGGGGGAAGCGAAGGTATCAAAGCCTGTTTTAATAACGATGGCTTGGGGGCGGTAGTCAGTAGCTCTAGAGCAATTATGTATCCTCATCAATACGGTAGTGTAGATTCTAACCAAGACACAATTAGACAAGCTGCGATCGATTTAATTGTTCGGGTAAATGAAATCTTGAAAGCATAAAGGGCGCTCTCTCCGCTAGCGATCGCCATTGCTCAAAATATTTATTCCAAAATAATTAAATTTTTTTTAACAACTAACAATCGCGACTAAAATCATTTACCAATAGTTATTTCCAAATCCAATTTATCTGACCATCTGCGGAGATAACAGAGTAACCCATAAATAAAAACAATAAGTCCTGTCATCTCCATTATTTCTTCTAGGGTAGCAGTCATGGCATAGAGCAAATTCTGCTGTCCTTGGGCTTCGGCGATGTAGCTGCCGACCATCTCCATAATTAACGCACCACCAACGTATAAAAAAGCTGCCAAGAAAAAATGCTGGCGAGACTGATAGGGTAGATGAAAACTAAACTTCCAATATTTGCGAGCAAACCAGAGGACAAAAACCGTTCCAGGAATGACCCACATCGAATGAAGAAACCAAGGCAAATTTAAAGCCTCGCTTACTTCAGGGATAATCAGAATTTCGTGGATACTCAGTACTTCATCGATCGCTAGTAACCAAAAAATACGCGATAATAACTCCCAGTCTTTAGTATAGCGATCGCCCTGCTGCTTTTTACCTAGGGCGATAGTTCTCAATAAGATCGAACAAGCCCCCAGCATAAAACTAGAGTACCAGGTAGGCAGATTTAATTCGCGATCGAGATTGAACATTGTCGTCCAATCTGCTCGATAGTCGAAAACATACTTACCAATCTGAATTCCCGTACTCATGAGAGACAAAAAAATTACCGCGATCGCCAAATACTTAACAATTGCACGAGGAGAAATTGAGATTTTTAGCTGCATTTACTGAGGATTAGAGGATGAGAACTGCTCACCAGGGTAGCAGGGAAAAATAACCAATGACCAATGACCAATGACCAATCACCAATCACCAATAACTATTTAAAATTAAGCTGATATTCTACTCGAATTTCATTGCCTGCGGTGGTATCGTCATCAAATACATCAGAGACATTTGCGAGTATATTGTAGTCGTAGGTAAAGCGTAATGACGATTTTCTGTTAATTTCGTAAGTTCCTTGTAAATTGGGATAGACAGTAAAATAATCCAGACCAACTCTTTTACCCAAGCCGACGGTAGTACTTTCGACTTGGGATAGGGCAGAATCGAGCAGGGGCGCAACCACGAATCTTTGCACCCCCATGTCAAACAAACTTGACTGACTCTGCCCCTCGCTACCGCCACCAGAAATAGTATTTTGAGCAAAAGCTAAAAATCGCTCGCTCAACAAACCAATAATTTCGCCCCGATCTAAAGAAGGAATACTCGTTAATTCTACTGCTGGGGAATCGATTAAATCCCGCCCATTTATTTCTGTTGAGGAGACTCCATTAAAACATTGGGTCAATCTATTTAACTCTGCTTGACTATAGTATCGGCTGTTTTCTGTCAAAGGCGCATCGTTGGGTCGAATATTGCAGTCGGTATTGTTTTGAGCTAAGTTGGGCAATATTTCTTCGGCTTCTCCATCGACTACCAAGCTAATGCGAATTGTGTTGCTATTGTCGATGTTAGTTATGGGATCGTCTATTTCACTAACGTTAGATTCTACCGAGCGAAGATTATTTAACTCGTCTTGGTTTTGCACGTCTTCAACATCAGTTCTGAGAGTAACACCTATTGTAGGATTGAGTACTCCTGCTTCTGGGGTAAAGACAATAGTATTGTCTAAATTTCGTGCTAGTTCAAAACTATTGCTGAATAAATTCACATCGGCTTTTTCCAAAGTTAGAGTCCCTTCGGGGCGAATGTTACTGGGTACATCTGCCGTACCATTAAGAGTCAGGTTACCATCTAATTCAAATTCATACAGAGCAGTTTGTTGCAGCTTAAAGTCTTCGAGATTTATTTTCAGATTATCCAGGGTAGTAACAAAGGACGATGCTGGCGCAGTAGCCTGTTTCTGGTTGGCTTTAGTGCTGGCTTTATTACTAGTATTTGTATTGGTATTGAGCGACGAGGTAACTTCGGCAACTTTACTTCTAGTAATTTGTACTTCATCCTCTTGGGTTTTCTCGGTTTGGGGAATGGATATATTGCCGTCTTTGAGATTAATTTCTCCACCAATTACAGGTTCAGTCGATGCTCCCGTTATGGTTATATTCCCATTGACACCCCCTTTATAAAGCTTGTCAATGTTAATATCGCCTTCTTCTGGCAAATTAATTGTCAGAGGATTGTCCAAATTGTTGACCGCAGTCAAAATCGGTAACTCTCCCGTTACGGACAAATCTTTTTCAGCAAAAGTCGCCTCTAGAGTTTCTACATCGACTATTTGGTTCTTAAGGGTTATTTTTCCCGTCCCCACAAAAGGTTCTGAGAAAAATGGCGTATCTACCAGAACATTGGCATCTTTAAGGTTAATTGTTCCATCTGCATCGAGATCGTAGATTACCCCTTCGCGTTCTAAATCTAAACGGGCAGTAGCTTCGAGTTGGGCATCGCCTTCTCCACCAATCCATTTAAGATAATTTTGACTCAAGGCATCCAAAAAGACAAAGGCATCTTTTTTTAGATTGGCTTTAGCGATAGCGCGATCGCTTTTTCCTGGGATAATCGGATAGGGTACGCTAGCTTCTACCTGAATAGACTCTGGGGCAGTGGTATCGAAGACTAACTTACTACCGTCATAGTTGTAATTACC
Organism: uncultured Pleurocapsa sp.; assembly: GCA_964468145.1. Classification (GTDB taxonomy): domain Bacteria; phylum Cyanobacteriota; class Cyanobacteriia; order Cyanobacteriales; family Xenococcaceae; genus Waterburya. The sequence continues at coordinate 3,358 of CAYXWE010000131.1, read as the reverse complement.
TGCAATTTCTGCAGGCAGCACATTACCGTTAAATGCTCCTTCGGTAAAGGCTATTTTTCCTTCTAACTGGGGCTGGGTGGTTGTTCCCTTGATTGTACCGACAGTATTAATTTCTCCTGCCAAATCTACAGGAATCTCGACGAAATTGGAGATGTTGCCGATGGTTAGGTTGGCAACAGCAAATTTGGTATCTAACTTTTCTGGAGAAAGTTTGCCCCGCAAAGATAAACCTGCATCTTCTACTTGCAATTCACCTTTATCTAATTCTACCTCTGTACCGTCTAGTTTTCCTGCGATCGACAATTTGGGAATATTGATATATTGAGGTTCTTCAATTACTAAACCCAAAGGTGGCACAATATCGGGATAAGCTTCGGTAGGTTGCCATTGCCAATCTTTGCCCTCTACTTGGAAATCCGCTTGGGGTGTTTGAATTGTTCCCCCCAAAATAACTTCTCCCGTATATTTGCCATCGATATCTAGTTCGCTGGGTATGGCTACACTTTCCTTAGCTGCTGCATTTGCTTGAATTTGACTATTGACTTTACGTAACTGATTTAGCTTGCGGGCAATAGTTCTGTCTACCAAATCCTTTTCTGGTGCTGGTTTGACTGCAGCAGGCGATGCATAATCAGCAGTATTAAATAAATTGGTAACGTCTTCAATGCTAAACCAACGCAAAGTAGTTAAAATATCTTGGATATAGGCTTCGGGAATATCCAATTTGCCGTCAATTGCTCCCGACTCTAGATTTAAGGCTGCATTGAGGTTATATTCACTATCACCCAAATCTAAAGAAGAACTCGTCACCTCTGCAATATTATTAGCAGGATCGTAATTAAAGTCGGCATCAAAGCTATCTGCTTGAACATAGCCCACCCCTGGTTTATCGATATTGATATCTCCATTGGCTGCAAGAGTAAAAAGATCTAGATTGACATTGCCTGTAGTCTTGCCTGCCAAAGCACCATCAATACCCGCCGAAGTTGCAGGAGAAATATTTAGTAATGCCAGTGGGAAATTATTAATATCTAAATTAAATTTATCGCCATTGCGCTCGCCTACGGCAATAACTGGGTTAGCGGTATCTTCTCCCTGACGCAATTCTAAATTAGTTGGTAAGTAAGGTAATTTACAGTCGCTAGCAGTACAGGGTTCGGCACTAGCAGCAATGATATCGTCTTCGCCCTGGAGGTTTAGGGCTATCTGCGATCCTGGCTGCACCTCAACATTGCCAGCCATCACGGGATCGAATACTACATCGTTAAAGGCAAAATCTTCTAAGCGCAAATCTCCTGTTAAGTTGAGATTATCGGGGTTACCAGGGGCAGAAAGTAATTGCTTGCCGTTAAATTGTCCGTCGAAGTTCGCTTTACCTTTGATTTTGACGCTTTCGGCTACTAAGCTATTTTCCTCGGTAGTAGCAGCCAGAATTTGCTTGACGGGCAGGCGATCGAAGTCTAAGTTAGCAGCAACATCGAGATTGGTATTAGCCACGTCTAAATTATTAGTAACCCCACTCAAAGTTAAGTTCCCTCGTGCATTGATGCTTTGTACGCCAGAATTAACTGCCAGTTGATTTACCGTGACGGGTACATTTAGCTGGTTATTAACAAAAGAGTTAATGTCGCCCGACAAATCTGCTTGGGCGTTGATATTATCTACATCTACTGAGGCTAATTTCTCTGGGGCAAATTCATTTAACAATACCTGAGAACTAATATTATTAGCATCTACCTTAGCCCGCCACTGATTATTATCCAGATTCGCGATCGCTTTTACCGTTCCCGATGCTACATCTAAGTCTGCGTCTATCTCGGCATCTACTGTATTCAAATTAGGATTGTCACTAAAGGCTAATAGCTGCTGTAGTTTTGCTGATGCAGTTATCTCACTGGATCTAACATTGGCGGGAATTGGTAAATCAGGCGCAATGCGATTGAGATTTATCTGGCTTGTATTGGCATTTGCAGTAACTATTCCCGAATCAACCTGACTGTTGAGCGTTACTGCTTCACCATCGACTTTTAAATTCAGATCGGCATCTGCCTGTAGGCTATCGTAATTACCAGTTTTACCCGCCTCTAATAACTGTTGCACTTTTCCCGCAGCGGTAACTGTACCCGATTCTAATTCTGTGGCTACGGGGAGACTAGTCACAAAGTTATCTATAGGAATATTGCGAGTTTCTGCTTTAGCTTGGAGGTTACCCTGGTTTAGCTGGCTGCTAACCGTTACATCTCCACCATCTACATCCAAAGCTAGATCTGCTGTCCCGTCAATACCTTCGGGAGTGAGATTGTCTAAACTTCCCTGGAGATCGATCTCCGCCGAGTTTAAGGCTACGGGGCGATTTAAGTCTAGATTATGATTATTTACCTGAGTTAAGAAGGGAGTCAGATTGAAAGAATTGGCATCAATATCCGCCTGCCACTGTTTGCTATCCAAATTAGCATCTGCGGTAATATCTGCTAACCCATCGCCGTAGGTAATTTGGGTATCCCGCAGGGATAAATTATTATCCGCAAAAATCGCTTCTCCCGAACCTGCAATATCTTCTATGTTACTGCTGTCTGTATCGGCAATCTCCCATTTTACTAACCCTTGAGGATTTTCAATTGTGCCATCGATTTGTCCTCTAGCATCGAGATTTCCGATCCCGACGTTTTCGGGTAGCTGATAATAGGGAGTAATTAATTCTTGGGTGGGTAAATCTGCCTCAAAGCTAAAGTCTAAAGGCATTTTAGTGGCATCTATGGGCTGCTGGCTGCTAGTTGCCTGCTGGAGATTAGTTTCCACCGTTCCCTCTGCAGTAATACTGCCCCCTGCAGCAGGATTTATCTGTACATTTTCTAGGATAACTTTGGCTAAATCTGCCCGAAAATCGCTATTTATCCTTGCAAACTGAGTCTTATCGATGGTAACTGTATCGATGTTATTAATACTGCCCGTTAGTTTGGGTTCTTCGATCGCACCTCTTATTTTTACCTGGGCTTCTACTCCCCCCGCTACGTTTACAGGAATTTTTTCGATAATGCCAGGAGGTAAACTACCCAACTGAAACGGCAAGATATTGGCATCTAGATCGTAACCGCTATCTAGATCGACTTGTCCGTCAACCTCGGCGGTAATATTACCCAAGCTAGCCTGAGTTTGTTGAATCTTGGCGTTGCGACCGCTAAAATTTAATTTAGACTCAGCACTTACAGGGGCATCTAAATCTACCGCTTCTCCCGTAGCATTATCCAGATTGAGCGTACCTTTAACATTAGCTGCCGTAATCTCCTCCCAAGAAGGAATATTAATATCTAAATCCGCATTGAGTCGCCCCGTCTGAATTTCTAGAGGTAGGGGTAGC
>CAYXWE010000130.1:3186-8036 GCA_964468145.1 uncultured Pleurocapsa sp. | reverse complement strand
GCAAAGATATCAAAAATCTCCTAGCTTCCTCAGCCTACACCTAGGCGTTGATGCTAGTCTGTTGCCAGAAGGTACAGACTGCCATCATATTTTGCTCGAAAGTTGGGACAAAATGGAAGACAGTGAAGGGACGATCTTTGTTTCTATTCCCACTCTTCTCGATCCTAGTTTAGCCCCAGAAGGACATCATATTATTCATACCTTTACCCCTAGTTGGATATCCCAGTGGCAAAATTTATCCACCGCAGAATATCAGCATAAAAAAGAAACTGCTGCTGCTAATTTAATTAATCGTCTCGAAGCCATTTTTCCTGGACTATCAGCAAAGCTAGACTATCAAGAAGTCGGTACTCCCCGTACCCATCGTCGTTTTTTGGGTAGGGAAGATGGAACTTATGGCCCAGTCCCCAGTCGCAAGCTAGCAGGCTTGTTAGGTATGCCTTTCAACCGCACCAGCATTCCTGGTTTATATTGCGTGGGCGATAGTACTTTCCCCGGTCAGGGTTTAAATGCAGTAGCTTTTTCGGGAATGAGTTGCGGGCATCGTATAGCGGTCGATCTTGGGCTGGGATAATTTCTAATTATCAAAGTCTGATATTACATTCCAGCAGTCAATCTCTGGCTAGAAAATAGGGCGTTATTTTTTGAAATAGAAAACCCAGTAAACATTCAAGCTTACTGGGTTGGACTATTAATCTCTACTTATTATGCTGACTAGATTAGCGGTTGCTAATCCTGGTAAGAAACTTAGCTATCTGCTTCGCCAAGGCTTACCCTGACTACCTTGTTCTGTTCTGCTTCTGCTTTGGGTAGAGTTAAATTGAGAATACCGTCTTTATAGTCTGCGGTTACATTGGTGTTTTGGATGTGTGCGGATAGAGGAATTACTCTTTGGAACTTACCATAACGAAATTCCGAACGAGTATTGCCATTGTCTTCAGATTTTGTTTCCGACTTTCTTTCTCCTGCGATCGCAACACGATCTTTCATTACTTGAATATCTAAATCCTTAGCTTCGATACCAGGTATCTCTAGTTTGAGATGAAAAGCATCATCTTTATCGATAATTTCGGCAGCGGGGAAACTAGACCAGTTACCGAAGTTGTCCCAGTTTTCGGGAGTCAAAGCATCATCAAACAAACGGTTAAGTTGGTGTTGCAAAGAGTTCATTTCTTGCCAAGGATTATAACGTACTAAAGCCATAATGTATGTCTCCTGTGATTAATAGTTTCAGAATCAAAGCGCGAAGGTTTTCTTCAGTTCGCTTTGTTATTTATATACTAATCAAATTTTTAAAAAGACAGTAGTGAGGCATACATCACATACCCAGTAGGGCTTACCGAACAAATCAACTAACAGATAGCATCAGATATATTCTATAGCTGTTTAATTATCATCGCGCCATTTCACATATTAACGGTAATAGGTTTTTTTAGACTTCAATATCGTCAACTTTTTTATTTATCAAAATTAGTAAAATCGCGATATTTCAGAACGAAACGACCTTGATGTACATAGATATAGCAACCCTAAATCATTTTGGAGCATATCTAGCATCTCTAATGACTAACAACTAATAACGAAAGACAGTTAGAACCCATCGTTATCTAGTTTCCAAGAGGATTGCTATAGTCCCAATTGTGACAAATTAAAAAAAGATAGTTTTAGCCAACTACTGCATATGGTGTCTTATTTATTTTTAAAAATTGTATGTAGATTTAAAAAAATTGTTGCACTTATTAAAGTGATTTTATGTTGTAATTGGCATTAATCAACAATTGGCAAGAGAGACAAATGCTAGTACACATTTTGCTGTTCAATGCAGGAACGGATAATGAAGGGATTCATACAGTTCAAGTAGGCGATCGCAATACTATTTTGATGTTCAAAGATGAAGATGATGCTTTGCGCTATGCAGGGTTATTAGAAGCTCAAGATTTTCCCGAAGCCAAAGTAGAAGCAATTGATTCTGAGGAAGTAGAGCATTTTTGCCGTCAGGCTGACTATGATTGGAAAGTAGTTGATTCGGGACAGTTAGAAATTCCTCCTGAAAAAAATGTAGAAGAATTAAATTGGGAAGAAGAAAAAGAAAGTGAAACTAACCTTCCTCCTGAAGATGAAGAGCAAACCATGGCCAATGAGGAACTAGATCGCATCCGCAATCAATTAGAAGGGCTTCTTTAAAGAACAAAGAATAAAGAATAAAAATGGATAATTTGAAGTCGCGGGGACATTTGTTAACAGAGCAAATTAATCCTCGCAGTCAAAATTTAGATACTCTATCAACTTTAGAGATAGTCGATCTATTCAATCAAGAAGATAATAAGACTATAGAAGCGATCGCGCAAGCCCGCGAACCTTTAGCAAAAGCGATTGATGTCACTGCATCTGCCTTCAAGCAGGGAGGACGCTTGTTTTATATTGGTGCTGGTACTAGCGGTAGGCTAGGGGTACTAGATGCAGCGGAATGTCCTCCCACTTTTTGTACTCCTCCCGAACTAGTACAGGGGATTTTAGCTGGTGGCAAAGAAGCTTTAGTTAAGAGTTCTGAAGCATTAGAAGATCGTCCCCAAGATGGAGCAAAAGCGATCGCCGATAGTCAAGTTACCGAACTAGATGTGGTAGTGGGAATTACCGCAGGGGGAACTACTCCCTACGTTCATGGAGCTTTACAAGAGGCAAAAACCAGAGGAGCGACTGCCATAGCAATAAGCTGTGTCAGTGCCAGACAAGTGCCTATTGATGCAGATATTGATATTCGTCTGCTGGTAGGTGCAGAAATTCTCGCGGGTTCGACTAGACTCAAAGCGGGAACAGTTACCAAAATGGCTTTGAATATTATCTCTACTGGGGCAATGGTAGGTTACGGTAAAGTTTATGGCAATCGCATGATTGATGTAGCGGTGACAAATGACAAATTGCAAGATCGCGCATTGCGAATTATTAGCGATCTGACCGAACTCAATCGCCAAGAAGCCAGTAAATTATTAGAAAGAAGCCATAAAAAAGTAAAATTAGCTCTGTTGATGCACTGGACGGGATTGGATGCAGTAGCAGGAGAAGAACTGTTAAATCGAAATCAAGGTGACTTAAGGAAAACTAAAGAAAAAACTGATAACTCATAATTGATAATTGTAGGACTGAGATCGCTACTCAAATAAAAAATCTATGCAACTATCACCCCAAGAACAAGATAAGCTCACGATCTTTACGGTTGGTTTGCTAGCAGAAAGAAGAAAAGAAAAAGGACTAAAGCTCAACTATCCCGAAGCAGTAGCTTATATCTCTGCAGCTATCCTTGAAGGTGCTAGAGAAGGTAGGACAGTAGCAGAATTAATGAGTTATGGTACGACTCTTTTGAAGCGAGATGAAGTCATGGAAGGGATACCAGAAATGGTCGATGAGGTGCAGGTAGAGGCTACCTTTCCCGATGGTACTAAGCTCGTTACAGTACACAATCCCATTCAGTAGTTATTAGTTATTAGTTATTAGTTATTAGTTATTAGTTATGATTCCAGGTGAAATTATTACCCAGCCAGGGGAAATCGAACTAAATGCAGGGAAAGAAACCCTGACCGTTGAAGTAAGTAATACAGGCGATCGCCCGATTCAAATCGGCTCGCATTTTCACTTTTATGAGGTTAATTCTGCCCTCCAATTCGAGCGCGAAATAACCAAGGGAATGCGCTTAGATATTCCTGCAGGGACAGCGGTAAGATTTGAACCAGGGGACGATAAAACCGTAAATCTAGTTGCGATCGCAGGTAGTAAAGAGATATACGGTTTTAATGCTTTGGTTGATGGCAAAGTTTAAATCATAAATCAGTTATGGGTATAGACATTGACATCCTCCCGCGTGCTTTAGCGCAGGATTCCTAACCTCACGATTAGGCTTTTCTGTTTCACCCGCACTTATCTAGACACAACTCGAAAATTATGCCCCCGACATTGGTACGTCCACAGACCTTTACTGTATTACAACAGTCCGATTCCGCAAGCCCTGCGGTACGGTTTAAAAGTTTTGATTTAACTTCGTGGTTTGAATATTTTACCTGCTCAAACACTCGTGAGCAGAACCTTATATATTCGCTTTTCGAGGTACTAACTGTAGACTTGGTTTTCGTCTACAAAAATATTGTAAAACAGTTTAAACCCTTGATATTTAAAGATTATGGTAAGAGTAATTCAGGCTCTCCAACCTCGCCCTGTTTTCCTCTCGTCGGTAAAACCGAGAGTCTCCAACAGGAGGCAAGATGAATAAATCCGTAGCCAGATTGGGTATTGGTGGCCCTGTTGGTAGTGGCAAAACTGCCCTATTAGAGTGTTTAGTCCCGATGTTAATTCAAGAAAAGATAGAGGTGGCAGTAGTCACTAACGATCTTTTAACTACTGAAGATGCAGATCGTCTTAAAAGTAAAGGATTTTTGGCTGCCCAAAGAATTATTGGAGTAGAAACTGGTAGTTGTCCCCATACTGCTATTAGAGAAGATCCCACCATGAATTTGCTAGCAGTCAAAGATCTAGAAATACTTTATCCTCAACTAGATTTAATCTTCATTGAAAGCGGTGGTGATAATTTAGCCTCCACCTTTAGCTACGATTTGGTGGATGCCTATATTTTTGTAATTGATGTGGGTGCGGGGGATGATATTCCGCGTAAAAATGGCCCTGGTTTTGTTCAGGCAGATTTAGTAGTAATCAATAAAATAGATATCGCGCCCTATGTTGGTGCAGACTTAGATCTGATTCGCCAACAAGCACCCCAACACCGCCAGGGAAAACCCATCGCCTATACCAATTGCAAAACGGGAGAAGGTTTAGATCGAGTCAAAAATTTCATTCTGGAAACC
>CAYXWE010000130.1:0-3086 GCA_964468145.1 uncultured Pleurocapsa sp. | reverse complement strand
ATTACTCATTACTAATTACTCATTACTAATTACTCATTACTTCTCCCAAAATGTCCCAGATCGCCCAACAGCTAGCAATGATGCAGCTATCAGATTCTTTTTTTCCTACGGGTTCGTTTACGCTTTCTCACGGCATCGAAACCTTAGTGCAAACTGGTAAAATTCAGTCGGGACAAGATGTAAAAACTTTCTTGCAACTATTATTGCTCAATAAAGTAGGAGTGACGGATGTAGTCGCCCTGCTTCATAGTTATCGCGGTAGTCGAGAGAATGACTTAACAGCAGTAAAACAAGCGGACTTACAACTGTTTGCTCAAACTGCGATCGCAAAACTAAGAGAAACTCAAAGTAAAAGTGGACGGGCATTATTAATGATGATTAGTTCTACTTGGCAAGATAAACGACTAGACGTGCTAAATCAAAAAGTTGCTAGAGGTGAGATACATTGTCTGCATCCTGTTATTTTTGGCGCGATCGCACCGATTGTCGGATTAAATGAAAGGGATACGGTATTGGCTTTCTTACACAGCTTAGTTACCAGCATTTTAGGTGCAGCCATTCGCCTGGGTGCTTTAGGACATATTCAAACTCAGCAGGTTTTACTTGAAATAGCACCAGATATCGAACGAGTTTGGCTAACTGCGCGATCGATGTCATTAGAACAAATGTGGTCTTGTACTCCCTCAATTGATATTGCTCAAATGCAACATTCAAAACTACCCCAGAGATTATTTGCCAATTAGCCGTTTATTCCCCATTCCCAATCTTTAATTACAGAATTAAAACTATGAATTATCGTATGGATCGACGGGCTTACGCCAGTACCTTTGGCCCCACAGTAGGCGATCGCGTTAGATTAGCTGATACGGAATTATTTATCGAAGTCGAACGAGACTATACTACCTATGGCGATGAAGTAAAGTTTGGTGGTGGTAAGGTAATTCGCGATGGTATGGGACAATCACCGATATCTCGCGAAGATGGTGCGGTAGATATGGTGATTACCAATGCTCTCATTCTCGATTGGTGGGGCGTAGTCAAAGCTGATATTGGGATTAAAGATGGCAAGATTTATAAAATTGGCAAGGCTGGCAATCCCTATATTCAAGATAACGTTGATATTATTATTGGCCCGGCTACCGAAGCTGTAGCAGGGGAAGGACATATTATTACCCCAGGGGGGATTGATAGTCACATTCACTTCATTTGTCCCCAACAAATCGATACGGCGATCGCTTCTGGTATAACTACTATGATTGGTGGCGGTACAGGCCCTGCGACGGGAACAAATGCTACTACCTGTACTCCTGGGGCATGGAATATTGCCATGATGTTACAAGCTGCCGATACCTTTCCGATGAATTTAGGCTTTTTGGGCAAGGGTAATAGTTCTCAGCCTCAAGGTTTAGTAGAACAAATCCAAGCAGGAGCAATGGGTTTAAAGCTTCACGAAGATTGGGGAACAACTCCTGCTGCGATCGATACTTGTCTGGGGGTGGCAGATCAATATGATGTACAAGTAGCCATTCACACCGATACTCTCAATGAGGCGGGGTTTGTCGAAAATACCATCGCTGCTTTTAAAGACCGAGTAATTCATACCTATCATACCGAAGGTGCGGGAGGGGGACACGCTCCAGATATTATTAAAGTATGCGCCTTTAGTAATGTGTTACCCTCTTCTACTAACCCGACTCGTCCTTTTACAGTTAATACTTTAGAAGAACATCTAGATATGCTGATGGTATGCCATCACCTCGACAAAAACATTCCCGAAGATGTCGCTTTTGCCGAATCTCGTATCCGCCAAGAAACCATTGCAGCCGAAGATATACTGCACGATCTGGGGGCATTTAGCGCGATCGCCTCCGATTCCCAAGCGATGGGTAGAGTCGGTGAAACCATCATTCGTACTTGGCAAACTGCCCACAAAATGAAGATACAGCGTGGCAGTTTAGAAAATGACACCGATGCCGATAATTTCCGCGCCAAGCGTTATATTGCCAAATACACCATTAATCCTGCCATCATGCACGGCATCGATAGCTATGTAGGTTCGATCGAAGTAGGTAAACTAGCCGATATTTGCCTGTGGAAACCCGCCATGTTTGGCGTTAAACCAGAACTAGTAATCAAAGGTGGCGCGATCGCTTGGGCGCAGATGGGCGATGCTAATGCTAGTATTCCTACTCCCCAACCAGTATATATGCGTCCTATGTTTGGCAGTTTCGGCGGTGCGACTGCTGCCACCTGTTTGACCTTCGTTTCTCAGGCAGCCTTAGATAATGATATTCCCCATCGAATTGGTCTTAAAACCTCTGCGGTAGCGGTTAAAAATACCCGCAATATTGGTAAAACAAACATGAAGCTTAATGATGCTTTACTTAATATCGAAGTTAACCCCGAAACCTACGAAGTAAGGGCAGATGGAGAACTATTAACCTGCGAACCTGCAAAAGTTTTGCCTATGGCACAACGTTATTTCTTGTTTTAGCCAGGTTAATTTTAAGCAACGCCAAAATATTGCTAAACATTCGTATTTAATTGTCTGATGCCAAATTCCATAGAGTTCATAGTCGATAGTGTTCTAATAGAAGAAAATATCTATCTTAATAGGTGAAAACAAATAAGTACTAAACCAAAATAGGCGATCGCTACCTGGATAAAACCAAAGGTATAGCGATCGCCCAAGCTGGGTATTTAAATTAATAACATTTCAAAGCCTTTCTGGTGCGTGAGAGATCATCCACGGTCTACCACCCGCAGCACTTTGATACCTGGGTTTAGTAGGTTCTCGTTGTTCTTGTTTGACTAATCTTGGTTCGGGCGATCGCGATCGCCCTATTTTAGAAAAGCTTCCCGAATTGAGATTAATATTTGGTGCGGAAAAAATTTTAGTTGCAGGGCGATCGCATTCAGGACAGTCTGCTGTATTGTATTCTGCCATCGTGCGCCAAGCTTCAAACTCTCCGCAGTCGTGACAGCTATATTCGTATAGAGGCATATTTGCAATGGACAATGCACAATTAATTCGCTGCTGGGGGCCATGGTATAGCAATCGATTATCGTTTGTAGAAACAAAGACG
>CAYXWE010000129.1:0-8071 GCA_964468145.1 uncultured Pleurocapsa sp. | reverse complement strand
AAAACTATTAATAAAAACGCTTAAAAGAATGTATGATTAAATTTAATTGCTTTTAGATGGTCTCAACCATAATCAAAATTAGATTGAACTCAATTGCTTTAATTATCTGGTAATTAATTAGAAAACTAGATGGTTTTTATGGCAAATGATTTTTACAAAACATCAAAATCAAATCAATTTAATTTTAGTTTTATTTATTTATTTTTAGCAAAAAACGATAAAAAAAATGACCGAAACACAAGTGAAACCAGACGGTCAACGTTTGGAGGAAACCTCACTGGCTAGCCTGCTAAATATTAATCCAGAAACTCAACTAGTAACAGTTGATGACCAGTCCCCAACCGTATCGGTTATTTGGGATCGAGCGGTTCAGCAGGCGGTAATCGAAACGTCTCCTGGCCCGACTATTGCCTCTCGTTCCTATGCCATGGTACATACTGCGATGTATGATGCTTGGTCCGCTTACGAAGATACGCCTATTTCTACTAATTTGGGAGATATGCTACAGCGTCCCGAAGCGGAGAATACCGTCGAGAATAAAAGCGAAGCGATGAGCTACGCAGCTTATCCAGTACTGGTAGCGTTGTTTCCCGAACAACAAGAAATATTCGCTCGAGTAATGTCTGATATGGGTTACGACCCCAATGCCATTGCTATCCCTACAGATGCCGCAACTCCCGCAGCTATAGGAGCAATTTCCGCCCAAGCTTTATTAGCTTATCGCGCCTTTGATGGTGCTAATCAATTAGGGAACGAACCAGGCAGCGACGGTACTCCTTATAGTGACTACACGGGCTATCAACCCGTTAATGAAGGAGGCAATGTTCGAGACATCGAACGTTGGACACCAGATCTGTTGGTCGATAGTAATGCGATCGACGAATCGTTTATTTCCCAAGAATTTTTAACTCCTCAATGGGGACAGGTAAATCCTTTCGCTCTAGATTATGGATCGCAATTTCGCCCTTCAGCACCCCAACCATTTTTGTTGGTAGACGGACAAGTAGATTTAGAAGCCAAAACTATTACTTTAGAAGACGGTACGGTTTTGGATATTACTCCCGAACTCGTAGGGACAGTTATTAATCCCGAATTTATTGCCCAAGCGGAAGAAGTTGTTGAGTTTAGTGCCAATCTTAACGATCGAGAAAAACTAATTGCCGAATTTTGGGAAGATGGGGGAGGGACTTCTTTTCCTCCAGGAACTTGGATGACTTTTGGACAATATGTTTCTGCGCGAGACGATAATACTCTAGATGAAGATGCTCAAATGTTTTTTAGTTTGGGCAATGCGGTATTTGATGCGGGGATTGCTACCTGGGAATCTAAGGTTTTTTACGATTATACTCGTCCTATTGCTGCAGTTCAAACATTGGGAGATTTGGGGTTGATTGGCGAATTCGATCCCGACTTAGGCGGATATGCGATCGAAGCTTATGTCCGAGGAGAAGGAAAGCAAACTATTTTGGCAACGGATTTTATTACTTATCAAACTCCTAATGCCGATTTTTCTCCGCCTTTTGCTGAATATACATCTGGTCATAGTGCTTTTAGTGCTGCGGGAGCGAGAGTATTACAACAATACACTGGCAGCGATGATTTTGGTGGTGCAATTACCATCAATCCAGGAGAATCCCGTTTTGAAGCTGGTGCGACACCCGATGAAACTGTAACTTTGCAGTGGGATTCTTTCACCGAAGCAGCAGATGAAGCGGGTCTTTCTCGTCTCTTTGGTGGTATCCATTTTGAAGAGGGAGATCTCAACGGCAGAGAATTGGGTAGAGAAGTCGGGGATGCGGTTTTAGAACAAAGCCAGTTTTATATTAATGGGGGGGACATTCATTCAGATGTCGAGGAATGCATACAATACGGTGCAACCGATCCTAATGTTCTTATCGGTAGGGAAACTGATGACGCGATTGATGGTTTAGAAGGTAGCGATGTTCTTTATGGACTGGGTGGCAACGACCTGCTTCATGGTAATGCAGGAACGGACATCATCCAAGGCAATGATGGTGACGATAGTCTTTATGGCGATCGCGGAGACGATTTTCTCGATGGAAATATCGGAAGTGACGATCTTTTGAGTGGAGAAGGTAACGATCGAATTATGGTAAGAGTGGGGCAAGGTGGCGATAGCCTTTTTGACTACCATGATGGCGCAGATAAGTTGGTGCTTGCTGATGGCTTAACCTACGAAGACTTGAGATTTGACGATGGCGGTATTGGGACGCAGATTGCTGTAGATGACACTAGCGAAAATTTATTATTACTTGTTGGGATCTCTGCAGATGTTCTAGATGAGTCTGATTTCATTGCTGAATTTTAAACTTTGGGGTAATTTTAGCAGGACAGATAGTGGGACAGATCTAGGGATTGTCCCTACTACAGCCAATCAAGGATCGAACTAGACAACCGATTCTACAACTTCGATCGCATCGGTCGATTCTTCCCCAGCCAAGTAGGGTTGGATCGACTCAGTTTTTTCGCGAGGAATCAGGAAGTTGTTAGCACAATCAAATCTATTGAGATAAAAGCGATTGTTGGTAAATTTGTAAATATCGTAGTTCCATGACTGTAGTTGTCGGTGGACGCGATCGCCAGGGGCAATACCTTCAATTAATAAAATAGGTCGATTGCGGTTAATAGTTTCCCCCGCCCCTTGCAATACTTGATATTCAAATCCTTCTACATCAATTTTGATAAAATCTGGCTGTAGTTGAAAACTATCTAGGGTTTCGATGGCGATGGTAATTTTGGCTATTTCTAGTTTAGTTTCATCAAAGAAATATACAGTCTCCTTATTAAGCCAGCTTTGGGCTTTAGCGCGATCGCACGAACCTAAAGCGGTCATTTTTTTGCCATTATAAATTGGATAATAAAAGTCTAGAGATCCTGGTTTATCTCCTAACCCTACTTTCTTGTATTCGAAGTTATTAAATTTGGTATCCAATTTATCCAAAAAAATGTAATTAACTGGATTTGGTTCAAAGGATATTACTCGCGCATTAGATTTTAAAGTAAAAATTGAAAGAGCCGACATCCCAACGTTTGCACCAATATCGAGAAAAAGCTGGGGCTGCTGACCGCAAATTAGCTTGAAAGCATTAAAGTCAGGTTCGTGTACTTTTTTGAGATAGAAATTGACTAAGTATTTATTTTTAACTTTATAAATTAGGTCGTAAGTTTTGGGAGATTGCAGTAACAAAGAACGAAACAGCTTATTCATTGTTTGGTATCCTCAGCTTTCAACTATTTTTTCACAGTTGCCACTATTTTAAAGTTTAAAAGGCAACTTGAATTTTTGTATGTTAGGATTAGCTGATTTATGCAATCTTGATGTTATCGATACGTCCTATATATTCGATATTTCCTTTTGTTAAGTAACGTCCCCGATCTCCCGTTCTATACAAACGGGTCGAAAGGCGAACGTCAAAAGGATTAGGGATGAATTTTTGCTCGGTTAATTCAGAATTATTGATATATTCCCTAGCTAGCTGCGCGCCACCAATATAGAGTTCTCCAACAACACCAATAGGAACAGCTTGCAAATTTTCATCCAAAATATAGATTTGAGTATTTAAAAGAGATCGCCCGATGGTGGGAGTAATTTGCTTAGTGTTTATCTGAGAAATAGCAATGCTAGTAGCACATTCAGTTGCACTATATAGGTTATAAAAATCTACCGTCTGATTTCGACTAATTAAAGCCCAGGTATCGCGATCGATGGGATGATGGTCGATAGTAATGGCTTTTAACGGGGATTTTTGCTGGAAAAACGGCAATGTAATTAATAGCTTGAGGTAGGTTAAATTGCAGTCGAATATATCGATTTTATTTTGAGCGATAAATTTTGCCATCGACTCAAGATCTAGCTCAATTTCTTGAGGAATTATATAAATACTATGACCGTTGACTAAAGGGACGATTAGTTTCAGACAATTATCGATTTTGCTAAAATCATGAAATGCAATTTTTAGCTGCTGCGGATAATTTTGATAAATATCTTTGGCTAGTGCTTTGGCTAAATTAATTACAGCACCATGTTCGATTGCTACCCCTGGGGTTTTATCTCGAAACTGAGAACCGTAAACTATGAATGCAAGATCTTTAGCTGTATCGTGATGTGGGGTAGAATTTGACTGACTGAAGCTAGCAATGGTAGACCATTGTGTATCTAAAGCTAAGGAAAAAATATTGTTACTAACCAGATTGGCGACAAATTTATTTTGAGTTATACAATAATTTACTTCGGCATCTTTGAGAAAATAATGAGTATCTCGAATATCGTCTCGTGGATTCAAAGGCAAACAAGCAGCACCAGATTTCAAAACACCTAAAATAGCGATAAAACTCCACAGCGATCGCTCTACAAGAATACCAATTTTCTTAGGTTTTGTTTCTAAATTATTTAAATAATCAGCTAAGCGATCCGCGCGATAATTTAATTCTTGATAAGTTAACTGTTCTCCTACAAAGTTAACGGCGATCGCTTCGGGAGAGAGTCGTACCTGGGCTTCAAATAGTTGAGCTAAAGAACTATTTGAAGATGTAGTTTGAGCTATGATAGGTTTAATATTTGGGATAATATTATTCATCTGTTTTACTACTATTAAATTTTGATTGACGAAATAGTAAATAGCTCCAATACAAAATTAGCAGCATAAACCGCTGCTAAAAAAGTTGATGTTTTTAGGTCGAGAGCTATTTAAACTAGAGTTTATTAAACTATTAGCTTGATATATATCACCAGCTAAAAAAATCCTATATATTTATCTTGCCCACAAGTAACTCTAGAATCATCATCCAAGCTTAAGTTACTTTTAGGTTTCAATTGTATTTGATTGTTTTAGTACTTTTTATAGGAGGAGGTAACAATAATTAAATCCCTCGAAACCTAAAGCGAATCAATCGCTAATTAACAACAAAATAGAGGCAATTTAAAACATCTATAAGTACTTCAAAACAGTCTTCAAAGAATTGATATCGATAAAAATATCTTCGGTCAAAGAATTTTGATACATCAAATTACGTAATGGCGAACAATCAAAATTTTCTCCTACCAAATAATAATGTTCCAATAACAAATATTGAGAAATCATCCAATAGTCAGTTCGTAAATAATTAGGCGAAAACAATTCCACCACTTTGGTATTGGGAGAACAAAAAACCAAATTGGTCAGACCAGAACCATGAGGAGCAATAATAATTTCTGCATTGGCAAAGGTGGCTGCTTGTTCCAAAACTGACATTTCTTCGAGAAAAACTGTTTTAAATCCTTGAGTGACTAGTAGCTCATCAATTTCTGTTTCGTTAATAACTTGCCTGTTTTGAGCCTTGGCTCGACTGACATAGATTTTTTTACCCATCTTGGTTTTAACCAGGCTGATTTTGGGCAGAAAAGTTTGTCTGAGAAATTTCATCGTGCTGGGAGGTACCCAATCCATATAACCAGGAAAAGAAGGCACAATCAATTCAGTAGCTTCAATGTGAGAATGGCGATCGCTTTCGATAATTTTGCTATCGGGAATACCCATCAGTCTCAGGGTTTCTTTTTGGTAGTTTTTGCTCAGGCTATTAACGACAAACCAGTCAATTTCAGCCAACTTAATGCCACTAAGTCTGATTAATTCAATCCGAGGTAACAGATCGAACATCCAGTGATAGTATACGTGACCTGCCAAGGTAGACAACAAAGCTGTTTTTCCCTGAATATGCTCTATAGATGCTAGGCTTTCCCGTTCAAAGATGCTGTGTTCCTTGCGTTCTGGGTAGGGACATTCGGGCAACATCCAGGGGTAATAACGAGACAAGTCCCCCAATAAATAATTATCGGGAGTAATCACGGCTAGAGCATCACAAATAATCCAAGAATTTTCTTGGGGTGCAATCCAGCTACGTCCTTGGGGAATAGTAACCACAAATGGCAATCGATTATGAAAAGCTACTGAACGATCCAAATTACATTTATAAGCATTTTTGCCGATTTGTGCTGGTTGAAAATACTTAATTTGCTTGGTCATACATTTGTTGCAGTTTACTCCCCCACAATCTGTATAAGAAGTTTGTCCGGGGGGAAGAATATTAATGGTTTCTGGTTGCCTGATGCCTGTAATTTTGCCCTTAACAAAACCATCTTCCGACCACAACACCTGTACGTAGCTATAGTCTTCTAGCTCACAATCGCGAATCCAGTCTTGGGTGTAGTGATAAACTTGCTTTGGCAGTAAAGATCGATCCTCTTGGGAGGGAAACAAAGCAGGCAGGTTGTCCCATTGATGAAGATCTTCGATTTGTTGATTTAACACGGTTTCGTAATAGTCGATCGCCCGATCTGCTTCTTGCGCGCGCTCCAAAACTTTTCCTAACTGAAAACAAATCTGAGGATGTTCTGGCTCAAGACTCAAGCCAATGTGATAAATTGCGACTGCCCCGTCCAATCGTTTTTGTTTTGCCAAACAATTACCTAAGTTGAGATACAATTCAGCAGATTTTGGTTCGATTTGCAAAGCCTTTTGATAATAATTTTCTGCTTGATTGACTGCGCCAAACTCAAATAAGACATCTCCCATCTGAGAATAGGTCAAACCCAAATGGTAACAAGCGATATTTCGTCGATCTTGCTTGAGTGCTTCGAGAAAACGAGCGCAAGATACCCTAGCTGTACCTAACAAATCTTTAGGCTCGGTTGCTAATATTCTCTGACAATAGGCATTGATAAAATCAGGAGCTATCTCGATCGCTTCGCGCCACAGATCCAAAACTGCAGAAATATTGCCGAGCTTTTGTTCTGCATCCGAACAATGACTGTAGGCCAAAATATTTTGCGGTTCTAGTTCAATTACATTGCGGTAACATTCAATTGCTTTGGGATAGTCGCCGTTTTGTTGCCATAGCTTGCCCAAATTATGATGGGCTAAAGCCATCTTGGGGTCTATGGCGATCGCATTTTCAAAACTATCAATTGCCAATCCAGGCATCTTATTGAACCAATAGACTTGACCGAGATTATTATGCAAAGTTGCCCAAGTCGGATCTAACTTGATAGCTTGATTAAAAATATCAATAGCGCGATCGTATTGTTCGACTCTGGCTAAAGTACTGCCCAAATTGCTATAAGCCCGAATAAAATTGGGCTGTACTGCAATTACCTGCTCGTAGCTGGCGATCGCAATTTCTAGTTCCCCTTTTTGGTCGTATAAGACTCCTAAATTGAAATAAGCTGCTCCATAATTGGGCTTAATCTCGATCGCCTGATTATAGGCAGCAATAGCAGCATTCCAATCATTTAGTTGATGGAGTACTACGGCCAAGTTGTACTGCAATTCTGCCCATTCTGGTCGCAAAGCCAAAGCCTGTTCGTAGTGCCAGGCTGCCTGTTCTAG
Source organism: uncultured Pleurocapsa sp. (assembly GCA_964468145.1). Lineage (GTDB taxonomy): Bacteria > Cyanobacteriota > Cyanobacteriia > Cyanobacteriales > Xenococcaceae > Waterburya. The sequence goes on along the minus strand of CAYXWE010000129.1, from coordinate 686 downwards.
ATTTTTTTGTTTGCTGTGTAACAAACCCAATTCTGCATATACTTCTGCCTGGTTAATAGTCGTACCCAAGGTTTTTTGATACGAGCTTATGGCTGCAGTAATGTCGCCTTTTTGAACGTAAGCTTTAGCTAAATAGAGACAAAAATCAATAGCACGAGGGTTCAGTGCCAGCACCTGTTGACAGATATCGATAACTCGATCCCATTCTCCACGAGCAAGATAGGATTTAACACTATTAATTGAGGATTCGCCTCTTGTCATTGACGGTAATGGGAATCAACCCACATCTAAACTACAAATGAGATTTAGAGAACTAAATAATTATAGATTCGATTCGACCATAGAATAGGTATAGTTTACCCAGGGTAGCCCAAATCTTTTTTGATTTCATATATTTTTTTCACTAAGCTTTAGTACTTGTTCGTCCTAAAAATACAAAAAGACCCACAACATAAGCTATGGGTCTTATCAGATATATTATATAGTTGTATCGAGCCAACAGCGAAAGGCTGCGGGTTTAGAATAGTTCCCAGGTATCGTTATCTTCCATTTTAGAAACATCAATATCTAAATTTTTACCAATATCAATAGCTGTGTTTTCATTGATGTGAACCAAACCAGTTTCGGGATTGTAATTTACCGAACCCTCTTCGCCAACGCCAAAGATTTTGATTTTATCTTCAAAG
>CAYXWE010000128.1:0-8102 GCA_964468145.1 uncultured Pleurocapsa sp. | reverse complement strand
AAAGACCTATCCAATAGCAAAAAAGAGTCATTCTCGCGGTAAAAAATCGAAAAAGAAGGTAGCTTAACCTCAATTTTTAGTCATTTATTTTCGATTTTGGCTATTTTTAACGGCTGAATTATTTTCTGATGATTTTTTTTAGTCTAAACCACAGTTACTACTCAGGTAGGAGAAACCAATGATGGTTTTGCAGGAGAAGACATTGTTTTCTATGCTATCGAGAACCAAAGCGATACAGAAATATTAGGAACAGAACAAGGCGACGATCTTATTAGTGATTCACAGGGTAGTGCTCTTACGGGTTTGGGTGGCAGTGATGGCTTTATTTAGATTGAAATAGGCGAACTTCAGTCTAGATGCCTTCTTTTATAGTGTTTTAGATCGGGCTTTCGGGCTTTATGTTTATAACGATGATTTTTAAACTTCGACTGTCGATCTAGGTGATGGGGATTTTTAGCAAGGCGATCGCGCTTTCTTTTTCTCTCTTGAATTACCAGTCCCGTTAGTCCGCCACTAATTAAAGGAAAAACAGGATTGAACATATCATTGAGCAAACAATCTAAAACAAATAATGTCAAAGCTACCGCTAAAACTGCAGCAGGAGCAACTTTTGGTTCGAGCCAATTTTTAACGGGATAACTAAAGCAAAAACTAATTACTGGTAATGTTAAACCCGCAATCAAACTAATCAATCCGATTAAACCCCTCCTACCAAAAGCGAGAATCCACAAACTATCGGTAATGGCGACATCTTCAATGATTCCGTGCCAATTCTCTTCGTAGATGCGATTTCTGCCCCATCCTCCCCAACCAAATATTATCCTCTCCCGTGCGAGATCGGCTAAAAGTGCTTCATTGTCGAATCTGTACTCTAAAGATTGCGCTCGCTCTAGATTAATCGTCTTGGCAATGAAAGATACAATTTGTTCGCTATCAAAATGTCCCGTAACTGAATTATATAGATAGTAAATAATTCCTGCTATTAATAAAAGTAAAAATAATCTGGTGTGCAACCATTTAGCCGAAATTAGAATAATTAAACCATAAAATAAATAGCCATATGCTCCAGTAGAGCGGCACAAAATAAAAGTAAAAGTAATTACAATGAGCCATTTATACAGAGGAAGCCCCCAAATTGTAGAGAATGTTTTCGATTGCCACAGCCAAAACGCCACCAATGCAACCATCATCATCCACATTCCCACCATCAAACCATGTTCCATAAACACCATCGGTCTAAATCCTCCCAAGCGGTAAGACTGAGAGATCCCTGATGGATGGGGATAGTAGCCATAAAAGAGCTTGTGAATCTGAGGACTCATACGACTTTCATAAAGACATAGAGGTGCGTAAAGCAATCCACCTTTAATAATGTTTAAGGTTAATTCTCGTTGCCCATCGAGATTATTCAAGTAAAACCGACCGAGAAAATATGGTAATCCCCAGGTTACACTTTGAGTAATGGCTTCGTTCACTCCATCGTAAGTACCCAAGCCATTACTAATGGAAGAAAATAGAGGACAAATACACCAAACCACCATCGGGAGATCGATCCACCCTGGTTTAAACTCTTTTAAACGCTGGCGGTCATAAACTACAATAGCTAAAACAATTCCATAGCAAGTCGCTACCATTCCTTGATAGTCGGGAATCAAAGGTAGTCGAAAACCCGCTCTTTCTGGTAAAAAAAGCAATCCGCCAATAAAACTAATGATGACTGCTTGGCGCGGGGCATAGATTTTGAATAAATAAAAGACAATGGGCAACCATGCCAGCATTATTAGTTGTGCTTGAGGACTCATTTTTTATATAGGAAGTAATGAGTAATGAGTAATAAGTAATAAGTAATGAGTAATAAGTAATGAGTAATGAGTATGATTAGAAATTGCTGGGTAAAATGAAATCTAAGCCAAGAAAGTGTCTGGCGATCGCCATTAAACTAATTAATGCGATTGAGAGTAAAGTTGCCAGAAGATCTTGGGCAATCGCATTTAGTTTTTCTCGCCACAAACCATAAGCAACCACGAGATAAAAAGGTAAATCGTTACAAGCTACTACAATTACCGCTCCAGGTACACCTAAGAGGGAATATCCCAGGGGTAGGGCGATTATCATATAGCAAAACTTGAACAAATTGCCCCAAGCAGCATAAAGGGGTTTGCCAATTGCCAGCAAAGAGGGCGAGATGGTGGCAATCAGTAAGTTAGGCCAAATACCCAAAGCTAGTATGGGTAACATCCAGGCTGCATCCTGATATCGGCGATCGTATAGTTCTAGAATTAAAAAATCACCGAAGCCGACTAAAATCCCCAATAAAGGAATAGCTACAGCTAAAACTAGCATTCTTTTGTGTAAGATTTTTTGACGCAACTCTCGGCGAGGTAAACCGACTTGTCGCGAAATCACAGGAAAAATAACCTGGTTGCCAATCTTCATCATTACCATTTTGGGTAACTCGGCAAAAATCAGAGCCACGTTATAAATACCCAAAAGCTGAAAAGACAGCAATTTACCTAAAATAATACGATCGGCTTGGGCTGCTAAAAAAGTCATAGCAGTAGAAGCAAAGATCCATTTACCAAAAGCTAGAATATCAGCGATCGCTTTTTTGTCCCAGGCAAAACGATTATTACTCCCTGGAATTAAGCGATGAGAAAGTATCATTTTGAGAGATTCTGATACTAAATTTCCTGCTACCAAAGCCCAGATGGAGCGATGAAACCACGCCCAAATCAGCATAATACTCAAAGACAATAACTGAATTCCCAACTCAAACAGAGTCAGTTTTCCCAGATCGATACGACGCTTGAAAGTGAATAAAGCAGTAGAATTAAATCCCGTAATAACCGTGGTGAAACCGACAACAGGAATCAGCCAACTTAACTGAGGCTCGCCATAAAACCGAGCCACAGGTAAAGCTAAAACCAAACAACATAGCCACAAGGCAAAACCTCTAATTACTTGGATAGTCCAAGCGGTATTGAGAAAATCTGATTCTTCACCGCGATCGTGTTGAATAATGCTAGGGGCAATACCTATGTCTGAAAATAGGGTTAACCCCAAAATGAAAACATTGACCAATGCCATCAAGCCAAACATTTCGGGGGCGAGTAAGCGAGTAAGACAAAGGTTCGCACCCAATCGCAAACACTGACTCAAACCATAGCCAATTAAAGTCCAGACTGTGCCACGTATAGCTAGTTTTTTTAGAGTGAGTGATGACATTAAATCGCAGTGAATTTGTTGGTGAAGACAAGAAAGATATTGGTTCGAGAGCAATGAGTAATCAGCAATGAGTAATGAGTAATGAGTAATCAGCAATGAGTTGTAATAGCTGTTTAATGTTTAATGCTCAAGGTCATGCGATCGCGCTTTTTAGTTGTTAATACAGGTACATCCACCGTGAGATTGCCGTAATTTATTAATGTGGCTAGTTTGAAAGCTTCTTGCTTTACGTCGTGGTATTTTGCTACTCGCTCCATTCCCACTTTGCCCATTTGCTCTAATTCTTCGACGGGTAATTGCAAAGCAGTCCGCATTTTAGCGGTTAAAGCTTCTATTGAACCTGCAGAAACCAACCAACCGCATACCCCTGGTTCGATTAACTCTGGTATACCTGCTACATAAGTACTAATCACAGGACGACCAAGAGCCAAGGCTTCCATAATTACTACGGGCAAACCTTCGGCAAAACTAGGCAATACCATCGCCCTAGAAGCTAGTATGTATTTTTGTACTTCTTCGTTACTAGCCCAACCAGTAATTTCAATTTTGTCTTCAATTTTTAATCTGGCGATCGCACTTTCTATTTCATCTCTCAAAGATCCATCTCCAACTAAGACTAATTTAAAATCTAATCCCTCTTGGGCTAGTCTTGCTGCTGCTTCTACCAAGAGTAATTGACCTTTTTGTTCGCACAATCGACCGACGCAGACTAACTTGGGCTGTTGGGTAATGGAACTATAACCAGTGTTTAAGAACATTCGATCTAAACCGCAACGCACTACATGAATTTTTGACCAATCAGCGCGATCGCACCAACGGTATAGCTGGCTTTTGCCAAAAGAGCTAATTGCGACAACAAACTTAGCCCGTTTAATTTTCTCTCCTAGTGCTAGTCCCGTAGCGGAATCAAATTCTTTGGGGCCATGAACGGTAAAACTATAGCTAGGGCCCCCCAAAACGCGACACAGCATCGCCACCGCAGCAGGATTAATGCCAAAGTGGGCATGGAGATGGGATATGTTTGCGTTTTTGAACCATTTAACTAAGGAACAAGCCTCGACTAAATAGATTAAATTTCTGAGCAATCCCCGATCCGAACCCCAGCCAATTTTGCAAGTTAACCAAAATGCCTTAAGAAAAACAATCGGTTGAGTAAATGCCACCTGTAATAAATTCCTGAGCAAAATTATTTTGGAAGTATCTAAGATAACTTTAGTTCTTTCCAACTCAGCTAAATCCGCGCGATCGACTAATTCTGGGACACAGGAGCGAATCGAAAAACGTTCTATCTCCATCCCCATTTCTTCTAGGGCTGCAATTTCTCTCCGCACAAAGCTATGACTAACTTTAGGATAATAATGAACCAAATAGGCGATTTTCATGAATTTACACTCTACAAATATTTAATTAATACAATTGTTTTTTGTTACTCTTGACAGACATACCAGATCTGGCGATCGCATCTTGATAAATATCGAGCATAGTATCTACCTTGACTTCCCAATCAAAGCGATCGATAATTTTTTGATGACCTGCTTGACCCATGGCTTTACGTAATTCGGGGGATTGGGCTAACTTGAGCATGGCGTTGGCCAAACTAAGCACAAACAAATCTGGGGTTGTGGGTTCGACGAGAATGCCACAAGACTCATCTAAATAATCAGTTGGCCCCCCCCACTTAGTCGCAATTACAGGAATACCCATGGTCATGGCTTCTAAAACTACCGCACCACCACATTCATAGAGACTAGGAAGAACCATCACATCAGCAGACTGCAATCTTTGGGCGCATTCTGTTTGAGATAAGAAACCTGTAAAGTTAACCGAGGTTAGATTTAATTCTTCGGCTAAAGATTCTAAATAAGGAAGTTGTTCGCCGTCGCCAATAATTTCTAACTCCGCTGTGATAGATGGAGATAAATGTTTAAAGGCTTTGAGTAATAGATCTACCCCTTTCCAAGAGACAAGCCTGCCCACAAAAACAAATTTAACTGTATCAGTAGTGGGAGTTTCCCTTAAGGCTGACAAATAATCAGATCCCAGACTATCGTATAGAGATTTTGGTTTCCAGACTGATAGATCGACACCATTTTCCACTACCTCAATTATTTTGCCAGCAATTCCTTTGGGTAAAGATTCTTTAGTACGTTGGTTTGCCACCAAAATAGTGGATGCTTTGCGTTTGCCAGGAATTAAAGTGTTAAATAAATTAGCAAAAAGACGACCTGTTTCTACTCCTAAATTCACTAAGACATTCTCTCGACTAAAGCCTGGAGGATATTTCATCCCTCCATTCATCGGCCCAATTACTACTGGCGCACCCATCTCAAAAATACTAGAAGGCTCTTTGGGAGAAACTAAAATCGGTTGATGAACCACATCAACATTGTGTTCTCGCACGATCTTTTTAGCCAGACGACGCTGAGAGATTTGGGTAATCAAGCGTAAAACCAAACCAAAGGTAAAATCAGCGATTCTTTTGGGTACAAACTGACTGCATTGCCACAGCCAACGATGCCAAATAGTATCGGAAATAAAATAAAGGCGATCGCGATCGCTTTGAAATAAGGACTCCAATTCTTCGCGAGTGCGCTCGTGGACAATTAACCAAGTTTCAATCCCCCTTTGGCGTAAGACTCGGAAGTAATGCAGGGGTAAGGCTGCTTCTCCACCATACTTAAAGGATGCGTGTTCGGCAACAATTAATACTTTCATCGATTTAAGATTTAGCTTGAACTTTTAGCTTCAAAGATGGAAGTCTCTTGGTAACTACCCTGGCGGGAATGCCTACTGCTGTTTTCCCCGCAGGTATATCGGTCAAAACTACTGCATTGGCACCAATATTTACATCATCGGCGATCGCAATTTTGCCTAGGATTTTCACTCCCGCACCAACGTTGACTCTATCTCCCAATTGGGGAGCATCTAAAGGGCTATTTAGATAACGATTGCCAATAGTTACTCCCTGACGAATAACGCAATCATCACCAATGGCAGCATATCCGTGGATAATAATGCAGCTTTGATGTTCGATAATCACTCGACGACCAAGTTTTACGGTGTAGGGTAAATCTATGCCATAGCTATTGCGAATTTTGCGGTAGAGAGATTTATAAATCATGCTCAAAGGAATGCGTAATAGTCTGGGTTGAATTTTCATTCTCCAAACTCCAAAACGCTGCACTGCTACCGCCCTAAATCCTGGTTTTGTCCAATCGCGATCGTGAGCGATCCAGTCTTCTTTTATCTGTTGCCATAAGTTATTTGTCATTGGTTATTTGTCATTGGTTATTTGTCATTGGTTATTTGTCATTGGTTATTTGTCATTGGTTATTGGAGGCTCAGTCTTTAAGAGTATGTCTGAGAAGTATAAATTATTATTTTAAGCCCCCTAAATCCCCCAAATCTGGGGGACTTTCATTTGTTCTCCCCCCAAAAATGGGGGGCTGGGAGGGCGAAACTGAGAACTTGAATGTCAAAAAGAAACTTTGGCTGATGTCCCTTAAAGTTATTAGTGCGCTATTACTCAAGAAATCTCTAATTAAAAAGGGTGGATCGTTGTCTGGTTTGCGTTGCAAAAATCGGCGACATCTCCAAAGAGTAAAACCCAGCAGCCATACTAGATCGGTCAAGATGGTATAAAACCAACCATGATTTTTGAGGAAATATCTGCGTCGAGAATCAAACCAATATTTAGGTAGACGTTGGGGAACAGTTTTTGTATTAGTCACTCCCGAACTTTGTCCTACTAGATGTACGACTCTGCTTTGGGGTACATACCAGCAACTCCAACCCGATCTATAAGCTTGCAAACAAAAGTCTACTTCTTCGTAATAGAGAAAATATTTTTCATCCATCAAGCCAGTAGTTTCCAAAACTTGGCGACGGACAATCATACTCGCTCCTGCTACCCAGTCTGTTTGATGGGGTTTGGCAGCTACAGGAGGTGCAATAATCCATTTGGACAATAACTTGGATACTATTCCCAGTCGCAATGCAGAATCTAATTCGCTCAGTATAGTGTGAAAGCGAAAAGCAGAACATTGAGGAGTACCATCGGGATCTTCGAGGCGACTACCTGCAATACCCACTGTGGGGTTTTCTGCCATAAATTCTACTAGTACCTGGAGCGATCGCTCTCGAACTATGGTATCGGGGTTGAGTAGCAAAACATAATCGGGGGGATACCTCGATTTTATAAGGGGACGAATTGCTAAATTATTCCCAAAGGCAAAGCCTCCATTGTGTTCGGAGGGTAAGACAGCAGCCCAGTCACTCCATCCTTCGGTTTGAATAGCATTTTCTATTTGTTCTACCGAGCGATCGCCTGAGTTATTATCCACCACCACAACTTGCGTACCCGATAGAGATTTAACTTCATCAACTAAAGAATTCAAACAGTTAATAGTTAGTTGTGCGGTACGGTAATTTACAATCACTACCAACAAACGAGGCGATGACTCTGACTGATTTTGATACAACATAAATACAATTAAGGATCTTCTTATATCGTTTTACTTATTTGTTGAGACAGATAATTCATAGCTAATAGCTAAAACCAATCAATGATGTGTTTTAGTTAAAAACTGAAATGATATTAAAGGTGATTGGCAACTACACCCAAGATAGGCAAGCGAAAAGAGTTAATTTGATCGATCGCTTCAATTACTAAAGACTGACGGGTTTTGTTTACTCCCACAACCATGATGATGCCATCAGTTTGAGAGGTGAGAAAACTAACACCAGGAGAATCTAAAAAATGAGGAGAGTCATAAATAACCAGGTCATAGTTTGCCGAAAATTCGTCTATTAAATCTTGCATTTGGTTAGACCAAAGTTTGCTCGTACATTTGGCTTGTAGAGCATCAGCGGTTAGT
>CAYXWE010000127.1:0-8105 GCA_964468145.1 uncultured Pleurocapsa sp. | reverse complement strand
AAGATTTAAAAGAGTACCGATTCCTATTTAATCCACTGCTTATTTAGCAACGCCGCGAACTTCACCTGCCGAACCTTTGGCTATGGAGAGGAAGCGTAAATATTCCTTCATAGAGCGTCTTTCAAAGCCCTCGCTGATGTTAGCTGATACGGAGACTGAAGCCCGTCTGAGTTGGTCAACAAGGCTGCGATCGCGGGATAGGTCTTCAGATTGGCTGGTGATTTGATAGATTTTCTCGGCTAGGGCGATCGCCTCTTGCCACATCTGTAAGTCTTCAAAAGTCTTGGTTTTTCTGGTTTTATCTTTCGCCATCATATTCTCGGTATATCAAACAAATGTTTTAAGCTCCATAACACCTGTACTGTTATTAAGGTTTTGTACGGGTATGACAATTAATAATTCTTCTAATCCAGAAATTTATGTGGCGGATTTGGCTGCTTATAACGCTGGAAAGTTGAGGGGTGAATGGATAGATGCGAATCAGGATGCGGACGATATTCAAGCTGAAATTGATGAGATGTTGAGTAATTCGCCCCAACTTGTAGCTGAGGATTGGGCGATTCACGATTACGAGCAATTCTACGGTGCTGGAAGTTATTTGGGCGAACATCCCAGCTTGGAAGATGTGGCTACGGCAGCCGAGTTGATTTCTGAAAAGGGCGAACTAGCAGGGCTGGTAATTGCTCACTTCTGCGGTGACTTGAATGAGGCGAAAAATGCTTTGGAGGATAGTTATTCGGGGGAATATGATTCTCTGGCTGACTATGCGGAAGAGCTTTCAGAATGTAGCGAGCAATATTCCCGATAATATTGCTCGCTACATTGATTACGAAGGTATGGGCAGAGATATGGAACTTGGTGGTGATGTGTTTACCCTGACCACTAATGATGGCAAAGTTCATATTTTTTGGAATCACTAGTTTCTAACTGCATTCTTTATTACTAAAGGGTTTCGCTACATTTAGACCCTTTTATTGACACACTAAGAGGTTTTAGGTCATGGAAGATATGATGTTTGGGTTGGTTTTATTTGTTGTTTACTACATTGTTTTGGTTTGGCTGTATGCTCCTGCTGTGGAAAGTGGCGAAGGTGCATGGGAAGTTAACGAAAGTGGTGAGATTGTTCATCACAACGAGATTTTGACAGTACCTACTGTTAAGCCTATCGAACAGCAGTTGAAAGATGTTCTTTGGTCATCTGATGAAGAGGTTATGGAAACAGTTATGGAGGTTGAGCAGAAGCCTACAGTTGAGGAGTTATTGGACGGAGTTGAGATTGATAAAATTACTCTCAGAAAAGCCCGTAAGATAGCTTCAGCACTGGGTATCAAGCAAAAAGTCAATAATCGCGACCAGCCGAAAGCGTGGCTTTTGAAACAGATAGCGAAAAAGCTTGAAGCTAATCCTGTTGAAGTCGCACCAATTATTGTCGAAAAGGTTCGGGCTGCATAGGCAAGAAGGTTTATGGATACTTAGAGAAGATTGACAGGTTATTAGTATCAATCTTCTTCCTTTATTTTTCTATTACTTTCGAGGAATTCATAAGAATATTTCCACGTCTCTTCTCCTCAATGTTTCTAGCTACAAGAGAAAACCGTCAGATCACCCTGTAGATACACCAAACTCAGCAAAAGCATTTGACTAAGAATTGCGTGTGATCGCCTACACGGAGAAATCGCAATTTTGACAGAGTGTTTTAACTACTCCTAACCTACTAGAAGAAAGGAAAAAACAAGACGAAACTCAACGGAAATGGATATCTCGTATGGTGGGGGAGTTGATCTTAGAAAAGGCTGGTGCGAAAGAAATTATTATTTTTGCCGAAATCAGTCGCATGGCTCGTTCGACCCTTCAGATATTTCTAATACCTGAAGGGTGCGGTATAAAGATGATTAGTTGTAAATGGACATAAAAACTACAAATTTTATCTCCAGTCCTTATTTTTTAAAGGGATCTTGCCTAATAGTCAAACCTTGAAAATCACTTATCTTAGCAAGTAGATTAAGATTATCCTCAAAAGTCTTTTGTAGTTCCTCTAATCCCTTTTCAGCACCTCGAAATACTAATTTAGTAGCAATTTCGTCAGATGATTTTGGTTTATACTTATTGTCTCTATTAAGTTGTTGGATTTCTTCGCGTAGAGGTAATAACTCTTTCATTATTCCGCCCATAACTATATTTTGAGCTATCTCAATCGGTGGACAACTCCAACAAGGATTAGGAATGGGAATAGAAGGATCGGGAATTCTCTCATCCAATAGGTCTGGAAGTCTTCCAGGGAGATAATCATTGATCCAATCTCTCACAATACAATCACTAGTCATTCTTCCCAGAATATCAATAGCTTGTTCGCCTAGAAAATAAGTATTATTCAAATTACTAAACTCTTCTATACCAGTAGCACTATTGATCATAAAAAATGTGGCATACCTTAGCATTCCTCGACGTTGCCATTTGCGAGCTAGCCAGACCGCACAGTTGCGATAGTAACGGATTATTTTTTGATATTCAGTGTTAGGACTTTCACTTTCAAGCCCAGCGATGTTTAAATCTAACCAATGATGCCATGTGGAATCAACCACTACGCGACCGACTTCAGATCTGTCTCCATCGTAAGCTCCTATTACTCCAAATCTTTTAGCAGTAGTTTCTCCTTTTGCAAAGTTATAAGGTGGATCTGAATATGTATTACCCCAGGCAATAACTTCAGGACTAGCTTTTACACCATCTAAACTAGGATACTCGTCTCCAGAAATACCATTAAAATTGTAAGTTGCATCAAGATCTATCTCTTCATTCTCAAAGATCCAGCCTTCATGAGGATGATCTGGCAAAACATCAATAATACCTAATTCTCCACCGCATAAAAGTGGATGGGGACGGTAGTTTCTGTTAGAGAAAAACTTTGAGACAAAGTATCTCTTATATTCAATAATTTGCGGAACGTTATCTCTTTCAGCCGTATTAGGAATTATTTCTGGATCGTCGTTAATATTTGGGTCTTGAGCATCATTTTGAGGACGATTTGTATCTATTCGATCTATTCCATTTATAGGAGGTACATTTTGGGCATTAGTCCAACGACGCATAGTGCCAACTCTGGGAATTCTGGCACACATAGCAGCTCCCAAATAGTGATGATCGCCCATAGCAAGAATACCGCCCCCAGCATTCATCCATTGGGTCAAGATTGCCAAATCGTTATCGGTTGAGGCAAAAGAACTATTCCAAATATTATCATCATTTCTGGAACCATCATTACCTGGTGCAAAACCAAAACACCAGATTTCGTCGTAGTCATCAATGATATTTTGACCGTCAATTTGACTGGAAAAGCGAAAATTAATGTATTTAGCTTGTTTAGGCTCTGGAGAATTATTAACAGTAAGACTTGAATCAATCTCCCCAAGTCTTGCTAAATCAACAGCGAAATTAACATATCCATCGACGTTCTCACGGATAATGTCAATTACTTTGCCAAGTCCAAAAGATCCACTAAACCTTATACTTGTATCAGCAACAATTAAAATTTTAATCGTAAGAAGTCTGGGAAAAAACCGATTAATTAGATCTTGATTGATATTATCTGGAATAACAAGTTCATTTACGTCAAAGAACTTTATCATAGCTTTACCCCTCATGTTTTTGAATATTTGAGTGAGAAATGCTCAAAACGTTGAATTGTAATTTAATTTACATAGCTTGATAGCTATAACCTAGTTATTTAGTTATTAAATTTGCTACTTAGGGATTGTAGCAACTATGTATTTTACCTCTCTTACTTTGTAATCTTTATTTAGGATTTTATTAGTCTATGGAAAATAAGAAAATAAAAAGTAAAATCGATCAAAACAATATTTAGCAAAGGTTTCAAGAGTTTCCTCTGTCAAATTCTTCGTCCAGCATTGTTTTTGTCCGATTGCTGACTTAGCACCTAGTTGACAGGCTCAAGCTAACTTTAACAGGCTCAATAAAGCTCAACTCGACCTACTGAATTGATTGTAGAGATTTTGCAAATATTCTGAGTCAGAATTAGGTTTTGCGAGCCATTACATCTAGGAAAACACCTGAGTAAAAAAATCTAGAAAATCTAAATCTTGATACTTTGCAGTTTGTATGTTTTCTCTACCAGACCAAAAAACAACGATTTCTATTTTAGGATAACGCTGCATAATATCTAGCTGATCTCGTACTGAACATGGATTCGCTGCTGGATAAGGTTGGTCATTGAATATCCAGAATGAAGTAAATGGTGCTAGAGGTAACTGTTCTCCTCTGGAATTTCTGATTGCCAATGAAGATTCGATTCCTTGAGTTAGAGCTAAATCATTCAATTCATCTTGTAAAGCATCTAATCTCAAATAGCAAGGAGGTGAAAGATAATCTAAATCATCAAACATTCCATTTTCCCCCGCAGCTATTAGCGCACTGACTCTTAACCTGAAGATACATAAATTTCCATCAGTATCATTTATTCCCTTATCTAAAGGTCTAACAACTTGAAAAAGACTGATTTTAGCATTGGGCATCAATGCTCTTGTAGCAGCAATTCTTCTTTTATAGCCTTCAATGATACCCTCCCAATAATCAGAGTCTTTCCATTTGTGTAAATTATTGGGAGCATAAGATATACGATCTTTAGCTTCTATGTTGATAACAACGAGATCTTCTATTTCTTCTGGAGAGTTATATTTAATTGGTATAACTTTGTTTCTGAACAAATAGCATTCTAATGCTTCGGAAATTTTCCTTTGTTTTGCATTGATAAATGAATCTACATCGGTATCGTTTTCTGCTAAAAGCGCATCACCAGGAATGACGATGACATTGTTGGTAATATTTAAAGAAAGACCACGCAGTCTATCTCTAAACTCTTCAGATAAATAACCTCTTTGAACAGTAAACCGAATATCATCAATTGATGAAGAAACCATTAGCTTGCTCCTAATTTACACAATTTTGAAGTATTAGTTTTTATCTCTTATGAAACATCAAGTTATGTCTAAGATGTATCTTTCCCAATCTGTTATTCTTCCCGCAGGAGCGAAGCTATAAAACACACAGCCACGATTGTGAAAATCATCAATTAAGGCTTCAAATAAACTTTGTTTCTGTGGTTCAGTTAAATCATCATTTAGTATGCTTGCTGAGACACCTGAATCAGTCGCGTATCTCTCTCTCGGTACATATACTTGTTCGCCACCTATCCTTACGTCTTCTAATATTGATTTATTATTCAAGGCTATACCAACCTCACATCTCTCACGACAAAATTCAGGTTGGTTAAAATTCCATATACGATCAGGATCTTTTTGGAAATGAACTTTGCTCGTAGCAAACCAAGGACACAAATCTATATAATTTAGATCTATCTCACTGATTCCACCTCTTAAATTTGTAGGAATCGCTTCGCCAATAACTTTTATATTTTTGTCCCTAAAGTGATTAATCACTTCTCTCATTGCAGGTCTATCTTCTTCTGTCGCACATTTATCAAACCCAAGATATACCTTTGGTGAATCAGGATCGGGAGTTAAATCTAAAAAACCTTGAGTATTGGCATAAATAATTTCCCGATGTTCCGATAAGGTTAAATTAGGTATGGCATTCTCACCTTCAGGCGTATTGTCATATGGTATGTAGCGATTGAAAGCTGATTTGATCCTAAAACCCGTATAAAAGTATATTTCTGCTTCTGGATGGCACTCAAGCCAAGGTGGAATCATTTCCGAAAGATCGCGTATGACACTTCCAGACGCAGTTGAAATACCCGTAAGTTTACTCTCTCCAGATCTTCTAAGTGGATGATCTTTATCAAGAGTTTGAAGTTGTGCGCTGGGGAATCGTAATTTTGGCTGTCCTTCGCATTCTACTCTTCTTTCCATTCCAGCAGGATTATAAATAAGAAACCTTTTATATCCTGCACACCACATACGTTCTAGTTCTTCTATAAGCCACGTCACACCGCGATTGCGCCAGTTCGGTGTAAGACCAAAATCTGTATAGATATTCGTATCTAAGTCTCGTGCATCATAAATTCCTGCCCAACATCTGATTGCTCTTATCGGTCTTCGATCTGGAGTCCAATTCATAATCCTCAAACCATACTCATGAAATCGTCACATTGTCATTAGAACTTATGTTTAATGTCATAAGTTGAAACTTTTGAAATTTTTTTTCGTCTCGCTGTATAAGGCTTATAAAAGCTTTAGTTCAAAATTACTTATGATTTTCCCCAAAATATGTATTAGTACATATGAACGGTAAAGCTTGATTTTTAGCTATGAACGAAAGAAAAAGAAGAATAGCAATGAGTACTGATTCTCAGAAGGGTGCATCAGTTCTCCTTGAGTCTCTTATATCCCCAGGAATAGAGTTTAAATACGATTTATCGGCTAGATGGATTGATAGTAATCAGCCAAAGCTTCTTGTTACATCGAAAATAAACACTCTGACTCAAATAATTTCTGATAAGATCCCTGACTGGTCATATTCAAATAGCGGAAAGTTTTCGGATGAAAAATATATAGCTAGAACTAGAAAAATCTTAGATATATTAAAATACAAGCTATGTATTTTAGACGATCTTCGGTTAGATAAAAAAGCAGAAAAAAAAAGATTTTTTCTATTGAATTTATGGGAATATGAGGATTTAAACTATTTTCGTAATGAGTTAAATAAACGGTGGAAAAAAGCTAAAGGAGAAGATTATAATGATTTTTTTCAGACTGATTTAATCTTTCAAATAATTCTTGAAGCAATTCCTTTTCCAATATTTTATAAAGATAGTAATACTAGAGTTTATAAGGGGTACAATCGAAAATTTAGAGATTTTTTAGGTAGAGAAAAACAACATCTATTAGATAAAACTGTTTATGATGTTGCTCTTCCAAATGAATCTAAAATATACGATACAAAAGATATGGAATTATTGGAAGGATTTCCAGATATAAGAGAGCAATTTTATTTTGCTTATGTTGGTGATAGAAATTCAGAACAAGTACCAGTTATATTTTGCAAGGGTAGTTTTACGGGAATTAACAATAATCACGTTGCAGGAATTATTGGAATGATTATTAAACTAACAGATAAAAATGTTTCTTTTATGAAGAAAGCAATTGAATTTTATGAGCAAAGCCCTATTAAAAAACACAAGCGAAAAATTGAAAAGTCTTACATAAAAAGAGCTTCTTAAGCACTCATAAAGTGCGTCTAAAAAATCGTTTTCAAGTTGTTTTAGTAGACATCATCTTATCCTCACTGATTTTAGCGATATGATTTAAGGTGTGTCGCTCTACTATATCCATGCCAGCCAAAGTCATTATTACTGTCACTGAAGGCAAACTAAAGGGTAAAGAATTTCCTTTCGATTCTCGCTCTACCTGTATTATTGGCAGACATCCTGACTGCAATATTCAGATTCCCAACGATAAAGACCACTCCACGATCTCCCGTTATCATTGCTTTCTAGATATCAATCCTCCTGATATTCGGGTTAGGGACTTTGGCAGCCTGCATGGGACTTATGTTAATGGCGAATGTATTGGGAGAAGAAAAGTAGATCAAACTCCAGAGGAAGGAGCAAAGTTGCAGCTATCAGAATACGATCTCAAAGATGGAGATCTGATTCAACTGAGCAATACATCGTTTCAAGTCAGTATTAATGAGAGTTCTGATATACCGCCTACCTTTCTTCCTGATGAATTTGAAGGCGAAATTCTTTCAAGGATTGATATAGACTTAGATACCGATCTAGGCTCAATTAAAGACTATACCAAGATTAAGCTATTAGGGAGAGGTGGTTGTGGTGAAGTTTACCTAGCCCGTCATGACGATCGCATTGGTAATAGGAAACTAATAGCACTCAAAACCCTGCTTCCTAGAGTGGCAGTAATGCCCTATATGAAAAAAAGATTTCTCAAAGAAGTCGAATTAACCAAGATGCTAGACCATCCCAACCTAGTCAAATTTGATGATTATGGTGAAGCCGATGGTATCTTCTACTTCACAATGGAATTTTGCGATCGCGGTTCTGTACCAGATCTTATGAAAAAGCGAGGTGGCAAGTTAGCAATTAAAGAAGCCACAGATATTATCCTCCAAGT
>CAYXWE010000126.1:0-8203 GCA_964468145.1 uncultured Pleurocapsa sp. | reverse complement strand
GCTCTCAATTCATAAATACCGTCTCGTAGATAGTCAGCCACAGGTCTTCGTAACTCGTGCCCATAGCTTGCAAGCCGATCTATACGGGCAGCACAATTAAGAAAACCTTTCATATTCCTGCGCTTTAGCTCCTGTAACCATTCAAGCACAGGAATATCTCCCTCGCTCTCCTGATAAAACAGTATTGAAGTTGTAGGCACATTAGACTCCTAAAGAACATTATATCAATATTGCGATAAAACACACAATACCTTTCTTCGCCGAGTCTTTCAAGGTGCGGTGATTACTTGCAGATTTTTTAGATAGACCGCGAGTTAGATAAAAAGACTCGAACTATAAACCCAACTGTTCTTTGACAGGTATCAGTTCTTTCTCAATCTGTTTTCTTACATACTCTTCCCCATAGTTAGGATGCAGCCATCCTTCTAAATGAGAAATTTGTCTTTTCACTAAAATCCAAGCGTCTTTTTTGCTGTACTTAGCTGTAGCGGGGCTTGTAAAAGCTAGAGATCCCGATACTCTTTACCGTGCCATATTCTTAAAATAGTTATCTGCGCCTCTTCTTCTGAATGGATGTACCGCACTACGTAGCTACCTGCGATTAATTCTCTCACCCCTGACAACTCTTCGACAGGACGACCTTTAGCGGGAAACAGAGCAAGGGTAGCAACCGACTCCCGAAGTCTTTGTGCTACTCTTTCTGCTGCCTCTGGGTTGTTGGCAGCAATAAATTCTCGCAGACGTTTTAGGTCTGCTACTGCGCTGACTGTAAATTGAATCTGCGTCATTTCGATGATGGCGCGTCGGTTTCACCTTCAGAACCCCATGTTTCAAGCCACTGCATGACTTCCACGCCAGAAACAACTTTACCAGCTTCTAAATCAGCAAGAGCTTCTTCAGTTTCCCGAAGCATTTGCTGTTTCTTTTCTTCGCGAGCGATAAAGAGCCTTAAGGCTTCATTAATAATCCAGCCCTTTGAGCGACGAAGATTTTGAGCCACGCCGTCTAGCTTACTTTCAACGTCATCATCGAGCCTGAAACTTGTTGTACTCATAAGACTGCAACGTTAACTATCATCAATAATAATTTATAATACATCTTATTATTGTACGGCAAAAAATAGAGAAATGCTAGACAAAAATTGGAAGATTAGGCGTAATCTTTCAGACGAAGAGGAGGAACTGGTAACTTGAGAGGTAATTCCCCGAAACCTGAATTTCGAGGAATTGAAGGGGAAAGCTGCTTTTAGCGAGTGCAGCAAGAACTCATTACTCTTTAGTTTGGTTAAGCCTGCCAGCTTTCTAAGCGACTAACAACTTCCTCTGACCAGGTAGTACCATTTCCGCAGTCTTCACCAAAATCGTTACGATTGATGGCGTTTAGATCTATTCGTTTGAGGTGGGCACGGTTGTACTCTGCCAGCACCTTAGAGTAATGAGCTACCTGAAGAGAGAATGTGGGAATTTTGGCTTCAATCTGCTTAAGAATGCTCGATCTAGGTAGTCGATCTAGAAGTGCTACGGCTTCCCATCCTTCTACGATCGTGGGCTGCAATCCTACATCCTCGTATCGAAGTCTATCCACTGCGTAGAAGATAGTCTCAGCGACTTCCCTGCATACGTAGGGGCTCTCAACTCGTGCAATAACTTCACCTAAGATTGAAATATCGTGACCGTAATAATCGATTAGTGATTGCAGCATATGCTTTGTTTCTGCGAACGGTAACGATACCTTGTCACAAATTTCAAGTATATCAACGAAATCTCGATCGACGAGGTACTCGGCGAACTTAAACCAAATGCCCTCGGTCAGGTAGTTTACTATTTCAATGAAAGTCGCCTCATCGATAGCAAGTTTCTGTGACTCGTACTGCTCAATTGTTACCTTAATGGCGTTGAGGCAGTACTCAATAAATCGATCTCTGCGTTCAGGCTGCCGTTTATCAGCGTTTTCAACTACCCAAACACCCTGACGAGTCATGATTTCAAAGATATCTTCTTTTGAGTGCTGATTATCAGGTAACAGTTGGCAAAGTGCTCCCACGCCGTAGCTATCTAGAGGAGAATAGTTTGAAAATGCTTGTATTTCTTGATTATTCATACCTTAATTGAAGAACCTATTTATGATGTTGTGACTTGGGTAAGAGATTGAGTAGCATTAGTTTCCGAAAGCCTCTCAAATACCGCTCTTTGGCAGGGCAGCAATAAACGCCTTAACTTCTTTGTGAGCCTCCTCAATACATTGCTCCTCGCTTTCAGATGGAATGTGGACTGATGCAAAATCCGAAATTGCTTGAAAGTAGAAATAGGTGGCGCAATATTCTTTTGGCGCACCAGAACAGAGGTGCATATACTCAACGCACTCTTTGAGTCTGATTTCGATACAACCATCCTCAGTTAGTGGAAAAAGCAAGTGTGGATACTTTCTTCGATCTGCCTCTACTTCCTCGTCATGAGCTATCCTTTCGCGAATATCAGCAAAAGCCAAATATCGAGCGTAGAACGTCTCTAAAAAATCTCTACCTTTATCGCTAATTGGTACGATGCCGTCTATGGGAGCACAAAAAGACAGCTCCCAGATCCCTCAGGGCTGTTTTCAACGGCTTTGTAGCTGCTTTGCTGCGTCATTGTGTCTTAACGCTGAACTTTCTACGAGGTTATACTTAGAGTTTAGCATTTTAGAAAAAGTGCCAGCGATCGCGAAATCTATTAGGTTGCCTCCCTCGCTTTAGGCACTACATAAATTGCCGTGCCGTCAAAGCCACTTAGGAGTTACCTAGCCAAACAGAAATCCTGCTCCTTTTTCTGTTGTTTTTGATGCGCTAAATCATCTGACCAGTCCTTAGATTGGGGAACGCGAACTATATTAGTTTTTAAAAGCTCTCGTAACTCTTCGGTCATCCTCATACCCGCTTCATCATTATCCAATCCTAGAACGACCTTACCACCAATCTCCCGTACTTTTTTGGCAGCAGCCAACAGCAACTTCTTAGTTTCATTAGCCAACGTGCCAGAGGTGGCAACGTAGCGAATATCGGTTCGCTCTGGGTGCATTTGAGCGTGAGCCAAACAATCTAAGGGACTTTCAGCCACAAACAGATATTTGTCAGACTTGAAAGTCTTCGACACCCACAATCCTTTTTTTCCGCCCTTTAAAAAGCTTTTAAAATCGCTATTGCGTCGCTCCAGCCCACAATAGCCCTGCAAGTTACGGTGGGGAAAGATGGCATTACTTTTGCGATCGCTCAATACCGTTCCTGCAAATCTGCGGGACTTAAGCGTTGAAGCATTGATTCCTCGCCGATTGAGAAAATTAGCTTTGGTTGCATCCCGACTCATCCCCTCAAGTTTAGCCAGTAACTCCTTATGGCTGATGGGAGGCTTTTCCTTAGCTGGTTTGGGAAGAGCAGCTTTAACCGTGATAGTTCTTGATATTCCTAAGTATCCACGAAGCTCCTGCCGTACCTGCCCCAAGTTCAGCGATCGCCTCTTTTGAAGAAAATCAATAATCGAACCTTTATCATTGCTGTCAGTTATCGAGGCATAAACCCAATTACCGCTACCAGCATCTCGCTTAACCAGAATTTTGTCGCGATCGCTTTTGAGGCACAGAGAATTAGCAGAACTCTTTTTCTTGTCCACTTCATAACCAAAGCTCTGTTTGGCGTATTCTGGCAAGTCGATCTGCTGCTTAAACTGCTCTAGTTCTTCATCTCTTTTGTGCAATGCCCTTTATAAAGATCGTTACGACACAACTACTGCTAGTATAGCGATTCGACATTAACAATGGCTTAGATCCTCGTGCTAAGACACTCATTACTCATTACTTATTACTCACGAGCAGACAACTTAACTTGCTCATCATTTATCAATCGTAACGACCACGTTTGGGCTGATGGGAAAGAAGGTAACTAGCTAACATAATTGAAAAAAGTACCCGTTTTTACTTGCTTTTAACCGTGTAGATTGATACATTACAAGGGTAGACGGGGCACGGAAAAAGCCCACTACAACAACAATTTATCGGGGTAGAAGAAAGAGAGTAGAGATTCGGTAGAAGAGAAAGAAAGGAATCGACACTTAGGAAAAATAAATAAAAGTGTTATCGCTACACTTCAGCAAAACAAGATAGCGATAACGAAATTACAAAACAAGTCCTTCACGACCTGAGAAGTTGTGAGGGGCTTTATTTCATAAGGATTCCAGTATGAAACAAAACCAAACCGAAATCAAGCCAGAAATTCGAGATATTAACGCCGAACTAGGTCACGAGTTTACAGGCACAAGCCAATACTATCAGTGGTCGAGCCTGTTTCCCTTCATGTTATTGACCGATGGGGCGTATCACATAGCTAAAACATTTGATGCTCATTGGTTTATGGACTTAATCGCTAGTTATCAAGGCGAACCCAAGGTTAAACAAGAGGATTTGCAATTCTGGACGCTAGAAGCCTGCAACGGCAAAGGGTTTGCTAAATTAGAGCACGATATTGATGATGAGATTTTACGCCAGAGATTAGACTATACAACGTTCCCTGATGCCCGTGTGAGGCTTTATGCTGCCCGAACTCAGATTAACGGTCATTTCGCGCTAATAGTTTATTTGCCCTCAGAACATTAGAAATTAGTTTTCTAGAGTCCTTCCTTCTCCTCTAAATCTGAGTTCCTACGATCTTTCTACCCCTTCCCAAATCGAGACAATTAAAGGAGTAGAACCACCATGAACGATCTAATCGAATATGATTCACTTGAGGACGCGATCGAAGTAGCTAGAGAAGAATATGAGGAAGAACTAGAAGAAAACAGGATCGACACGATTGTCGAAGGGCAAATGAACACCTATTGCTATGGGTACGAGTTTGGCAAGAACTACGCCAAGGGCAATTTTGACCGATTCACGGGCGAATTTTGGTCGGGGTTTCTTTCAGGGACAAAGCAAATTGAAGAGGAGGAACAACAACAACGAAAAGCCGAACGGCTCAAACAGGAAGAAGAAGCAAGAAGTAATAATGATGATGATAGTTTCAACTTACTTCTTGCCCTTGGAGTTTTTGTTTTACAGGTAGCCACAATCATCAAGCTATCCGTAATTTAAACCAGTCCAGAAAAATATCAATTCTAGCCCTCAATATAGCAGTATTGGGGGCTTCTTTTTCCTGTAGGGTAAGTATGAACCAAACCAAAACAGAAAGCAATGAAATTCAAATATATGTGGCGGATTTAGCAGCCTATAACTGCGGTGTGTTACACGGTCGGTGGATCGACGCAACACAGGGGGCTGATGGGATATGGGAAGAAATCCAAGAGATGCTCGCCCAAACTCCCCTTAAATATGAAATAGCCGAAGAACACGCGATTCATGACCAAAATGGTTTCGGTAGTCTAGAGCTACACGAATACGAATCAATCGAAACGGTGGCAAAATATGCGGAGTTTATCGAGGAATACGGAAAGTTAGGCTCGATGTTACTGGTTGAGTTCGACATTGAAGAAGCTACAGCCATGATGCGCGATCGCTATTTGGGAGAATATGAAAGTGTTGAAGATTACGCCATCCAACTTCTAGATGACTGTTACGAAATACCTAAATATCTTGAGGGCTATATCGACTATCAAGGGTATGCTCGCGATCTTCAGTTAAACGGAGATATTGAAAGCTACGAACTCAGCTACCGTGAAGTTCATATTTTTTGTAGGGCATAGCTAGTTGCATCTTTGAGGGAGAGAGAAATATTTCTCTCCCTTTTTCTTTTGCGGGGGCGGATGGAAGATAACGCATTTCTTCTAGTACCGCTAACGCAACTATATACCTGCTAAAACAATTGCAATTACTCACTCCTTCTATATCTGCAATCGTAGTTTTTCCCAGATAATTAAATCATCTTTGAAAATCTCTCATCGTCCTTTCATGCTACCCTGTACCTATGACACGTCATAGGTATCGGTCTGCTACCCTGTAGTCGGACAGGCTACGCTCCGACCCCAGCGCAGATCGTCTCGTCGATTCTCTCCTCGTGTACTCGGTTTACCTCGTGACACATTTGCATCAAGATGCGTTATACTCTATCCATTACCCCACCTACCTTTGCCGAGCCAACACCTTATGGACTCGATCGCCATTATTCACAGAGGGCGCGAAACATATTATTTAAACCTTGGTGCTGATGATTACTACGTTACTGACAAGAACCATCAAGGCTACTTTTGTGGTGAAGGTGCAAAGAAACTAGAACTTGAAGGGTTAAAAAAGGAAGAGTTTAAGCAGAACCTAAAGACTCTTTTTGCAGGGGAAACTATAGAAGGAAAATCGCTCCGCAAGGGTTCAAAAACTAACAAAACCTATCACTATCTCGAACATCCAGAGACTAAGAAAACAATAGTCCTCAATAAATTTCAAGCAAACCAAATTAGGTCAGGCGACCCCGACCTCTACGATCGCCGTACCAAGAAAAAATTAGCAGCACTCGGTAATCCCGAAAATCCTCAAGAATTTCTAGTTGAGAAAAAACATCGCCCCACTTTAGGCTTCGATAACGTATTTTCTGCCCCCAAAGATGTTTCAATCCTCTGGGCTCTAACTCCCCACGAACGGGAACGCACGGCGATTGAAGCAGCCCACAAACAAGCCGTAGACGCTGCCGTTAAGTATTTAGACGAGAATACCTATATCCGTACTGGCAGAAATGGTACTGAGTCAGAAAAGGCAGCAGCAACGTTTGCTAGGTTTCATCATCAGGTCAGTAGAGATTTAGACCCACAACTGCACGACCACGTAGTTCAGCTAAATTTTGGCATTTCCAAGGATGGTAAGCGTTCGGGAGCAATTGATGGTAAAGTTGCTTTGGGACTGCGCTACGCTGCGGGAATGGTCTATCAGAATGAACTTCGATATGAAATGGAGCGGTTGGGATACAAGACCTTCGATCGCCCATTTTCAGACGGTAAGGGCATGAGTTTTGGTATTGATGGCGTGACCGTCAAACAAAGAAACAGCTTTAGCCGTCGCTGGATGTCAATTCAAAAGAAAGTAACCCCCGTGATGTCGGGGGCGGAAATTCGGGCAACTATTCTGGCTTCCAGGAAGAAGAAAGAAGTCGATATTGCTCCAGAACAGCTATTTAAAGAATGGCGCAAGCGCGGTCGAGAATTAGGCTTTGATTATCAGCGAGTTCGGTTTGGTCGCAGTCAGAGTAAAAAGCAAAAATCGACCGACTACCAGCTAATTGCTCGTGATGCAGCCAAACGACTGCTGTACAAGGAAACTATCTACGATGATAGAAACCAAGGGCAATCAGACCCCAATAAAGTTCGTTATCTGAGCAAAGCTCAAGTAGATGCTGCTTTACTTTCTAGTATGGGAGGCAAACACTCCTCAACCTTTACCCTTCAGGCACTCAATAGTTTTAGAGATAATCTGCTGTGTCCAGTTAAAGTCGAACGCACAAAAACAGAGCGTCAAAAGGATGGTACGGAAAAGGTGGTAACGTACAATCAAACCTTCTATACTCTCAACGAAAAAGGGCTAGAATTAGCTGGCTATGAAACTGGCTGGGAAAAAACCAAACGAACTATTACCGAACTAGTGCGCTGGCACAAAGAACTGCGGAATGCAGTTAAATTCAAGCAAAAGCAAAACCAAGAAAAGCGATTTAACCGCAGTATTACCTTTGCCTATGCCACTGGCAAGATTAACCGCAAACAATATCTCCAATTACGGCATAACCAGCATCTTCCCGAAAACACCTTTACCATTCGCACCTATCAAACCTTTGGCTTACTCTCCAAACGATATGCCGACTACCTCTGCAATCGTCCTGAATATCAAAGACAAAAGCATAAACGCATTATCGCTCAAGGAATCAGAGAAGGTGCGATCGCCCTTAGTCCAGAACATTTAGATTATGCTACGGTTAGAAAAATACAGGAGCAGCAGCGAATAAAAGAGCGGTACATCGAGCAGCTAGAAACTGCCCGTAAAGAACTGACGAAAAATAAGAAAAAAGAAAAAGAAATAGAACTTAGTCGATAATTTGGATTAAAAATACATTGCCGAGACATCACTGAGCTTAAGCTTGGGAATTTCTTCAGGCATAATTCTATTTTCTTTTGGATGCTCGTCAACAAAATCACTCCAGCAAAAGCTATCGTGATACTAAATCCGATTACCAAAATATGTATAAAATAAGAAACAACAATACAAAAGT
>CAYXWE010000125.1:0-8256 GCA_964468145.1 uncultured Pleurocapsa sp. | reverse complement strand
CCAAAAATAATAGCAATTGTGGCTAAATTTTGATAGTTTATCTCATGGTTATTATTTTTCAACTGCTGGTAACAGGCATTGTATTCTATAACAGTCATTGAAAAACGTTCGTCAGAATTTCGAAGCCGAATATAGATATTATCGGCAATTTGCTCGATATTTTTGATATTATTCGGTCTGGTTTCCAATAAAATAGCAATAGCTTTTCGCGAGATAAACATGATGGAATATATTAAAATTTTGAATTTTTGACGATCTTTTTTATTTTTAATTAACTACCATAGTTTTACTAATTTCAACGATCGCGATCGCATCGAGACAATTTTCTTCAAGTAATCAATAATTAATTTCTCATGAATCCAGTTTCCATTCGCGTCCCCGCAACCACCGCCAATTTAGGAGTTGGTTTTGACTGTATTGGTGCAGCTTTAACTATGGCTAATCAGTTTGAATTTACGGTAGTTGATACCGATACCAAGCTAAAAATTGTGGTGTTGGGTCAAGAAGCCGAAAAAGTAGGAACAGGTGAAGATAATTTGATTTATCAATCATTCGTTAAGCTGTATCGTCAAATCGGACAGACACCGCCTAATATAGAGCTAAAAATAACTTTAGGAGTACCTTTATCAAGAGGTTTGGGTAGTTCTGCTACCGCAATTGTTGGTGGGTTGTTGGGGGCAAATAGTCTAGCAGGAAATCCCCTAAGTCAATCGGAAATCATTAATATGGCGATCGCCATTGAAGGTCATCCTGATAACGTTGTTCCTGCTTTGTTGGGTAATTGTCAGCTATCGGTAGCCGATGGCGATAAATGGCAGATAAGTTCCATTCCTTGGCACACGGATATTGTTCCAGTGGTGGCTATTCCCAATTTTGAATTGTCTACAGAACAGGCTCGCTCTGTATTACCCAACAGTTACAATCGCAGCGATGCTATTTTTAATATTTCTCGCATGGGTTTATTGTTGAGAGGTTTAGCTACCAATAATTCTCAATGGTTGCGTACCGCACTGGCAGATAAAATACACCAACCCTATCGCCAAAAGTTGATTGTCGGTTATGAAGAACTTCATTCTGCTGCTATCTCTGCAGGCGCTTATGGATTGATTATTAGCGGTGCCGGACCCACATTGTTGGCATTAACCCATCCCGATAATACAGAACGAGTAGTGCGATCGCTTGTTACAGCATGGACAGAATTAGATGTAGAACCCATAGTGCGATCGCTGGCGATCGATACTGTTGGTGCAAGAGTTTTGTAATTGCTAGTTATTATTTAAACTAAATGCAAATTCTAGAAACTTCCAGGTTAATTATTAGATATTTTACGATCCGAGATTTAGAAGATCTCGTACCTATTCTGGGAGATCCTCAAGTAATGGAATTTTCGATTTTAGGAGTTCACGATCGCCCACTTATACGACGTTTTCTCGAACAAAGATTACTCTCTTACTTAGACCCTGGTTTCGGTTTATATGCCTTAATTCACAAACAAAATCGCGAGCTTATTGGCTACTGTGGTTTTTTTGTGCAAAAAATAGACGAACATAAAGAAGTAGAGATAGGTTATCGCTTGGCTACTAAATACTGGGGCAAGGGTTTAGCTACAGAAGCAGCTCAAGCGATTTATAATTACGGTTTAAATAAGTTTAAGTTCCCGCGTTTTGTCTGTTTAATAGAACCTAAAAACAAGCGTTCTATTAGAGTAGCTACCAAGCTCGGAATGAAACTAGACAAAGAAATTATTTATTACAATAAAAATGTGCGAGTTTATAGTGTTGACAGCTATAATTTTGAATTATAGCGATTATTTTAATGCAGTCATAATACTATTTTTTGTAAACAGAATTATTCCACATATTAGTCGATCTAGAGCGAACTTTTCTAGCGTTAGCTTCTGCTTCGTCTTGTTCCTGCATTTCTGCTAATAAAGGTTTTACTAGCTTGACAATATTTTTCCAAGTTAGATCTTTTTTGGGTAAATAATCTGCTAGTTCTTGTAAGGCAGCTCTCGCTTCTTGTAGATCGCGATCGACATTCCGTTCTGTATCCGATGTTAGAGGAGTAGAACTACGCAATAAATCCTGTTGGACTGCAGCAAATCCTTTACGGACTTGTTGAGTAATATTTACACTGTATTCGGCACGTCCTTTAATTTTTTGCTTGTTGAATCCTTGTTGAGAAGAAGCATACAAAGCAGGTAATCTATTAAGAGCATAAGTAGCTACTTCAATAGGGTTAATAAACTTCTTAACGTTGCTAGGAATGCGAACGATTTGACGCTCGATTTCGTCGGCAACTAAAACTTCCATTACATTACGATTGATATAATCGTTTTTAGAGGGATTATTTTTCATGCTGCTTATTTTTCTCACTTAATGACGTTTGAGTAAATAAGAATTTTTTCTTAAATCTTACATTTCCTATATATACATAAATAATTCTAATTGCCTAGAGAGAAATATTTTAAAATCTGAAATTTTACCTAAGTTTTATGTTAGATACCCTCAAATTTGAAACTCTTCATCCTAAACTTAAATTACGATTCAGAATAAATACCGAACGAATTTTATTTCTGACCAGACGCAGTTACAAACTAAAGAAAACCCTCTTTAAAAATTATCTCTGTTCGACTCAGAGGTTCGTTTCGTATACTATGCAAAGAAATTCATTCCTTGATTTTTGTAGATCCCATTCAGTGAAATGAGTAAAAGCTCAAACTATGATTTCTATTCGGTGAAACAGCTCTCAATATCAGATTTAGTTTTCTAGAAAAGCTCGAAGATTTGGTTAAGGCGATCGCCATTAAATAGAGGAAATTCTTTGGTGGTGATGTTACCAACGCCCGTAAATTGAGCCAATAATATCACCAGCGATCGCTCCAAGCATAGTTATTTCTTTCTAGCGCACATTATTTTTAGATAGTGTAACGAAGATGTAAAAGAGATTAAATATTTATCCCAAATTTACACTCCAATTAAACTACAATAGACTTATGGATAAGTATCAATTTTCAGAGGTAATTGATTTCTGGTTTTCTGAAAGAGTAAAACCACTATGGTTTAAGAAAAAAGAGGAATTCGATCGCAAAATTAAAGAACGTTTTGAACCCATGTATCTTGAGGCTAAACAAGGAAAATTAGACAAGTGGTGCAATGTTCCTCATTCTGCTTTGGCGTTGATTATTCTTTTGGATCAATTCCCGCGCAATATGTATCGTCAGACACCTCAAGCTTTCGCCACAGATCGCAAAGCGGTAGAAATTGCTAAATATGCAATATCTAATAATTATCAGCAAAGTCTCACCAGAGAACAAGAGGTGTTTCTCTATATGCCTCTAATGCACAGCGAAAGCAAAACCGACCAAACCTTGTGTGTCGAACTATTTACGCAGTTAGGTAAAAAAGATAATCTCAAATTTGCTCGCAAACATCAAGAAATTATCGATCGCTTCGATCGCTTCCCCCATCGTAATGAAATCTTAGGAAGAGAATCGACTGAAGCAGAAAAAGAGTTTTTAACCAAACCAGGTTCGAGTTTTTAACTATTGTTCGTGAGATATTAAATATTGAACAATAAATGTTTAATGCTTAATGATAAATGAACCAGATCCCCCCGTTACTGTTGTCATTACTCGAAGAGTCAAACCGAGGTGCAAAAAAGCATTCGAGAAATTTATCTCAGGTATTACCGCAGCAGCCATGACGTTTGAGGGACACTTGGGTACAAATGTTTTTCGCCCTAGTAGTCCCACAGATAATGAATACCGCATTATCTTTAAATTCGACCGCGCCAGCAATCTCAAGATTTGGGAAGAATCAGAATGTCGCCGACAGTGGTTAGCCAGGGCTGAAAGTTTGAGGTTAGAACCAGCGAGAATCAGAGTGCTTACAGGTTTGGAGACTTGGTTCACTTTACCCGCTCCCAAACGGATTGCGCCTCCGCCCCGCTACAAAATGGCAGCAATTACTTTACTTACCTTGTTTCCTCTGATTCAACTGGCAAATATTACCCTTGCGCCTCTGTTAGAATTACTCCCTTTCCCTTTATTGCTGAGGAGTTTCATTATTACGGGGATTTTAGTCTTGATTATGACTTATGTAGCAATGCCAAGGATGACTAAATTATTCTCCCGTTGGTTGTATCCAAGAAAAAATAGAGATGAAAATTGATAGTGCGATCGCTCGGCTACGCGCAGCGCAATCGCTTTTATCGAGATATTGCTGGGGAATTAGGTTTAGTCTATAACATTGCTATTTATTATTTTTTCTTTGATTCTACGATCGCTAGTTTTCAAACATACAACTTAGATAACTATTGAATACTGTATACAGCTACTCTAAAGTAAAAAGCGATCGATGATTAGCTTGAATGATAAATGCTCAATGCTCGATGTTAAATGACTTACCCTAGAGACTTAGTAGGTTACGGTGCTAATCCACCCCACCCCCAATGGCAAGGTGATGCCAAAATCGCTTTACAGATAGTTCTCAACTACGAAGAAGGTTCGGAATATTCCATTCCCGATGGGGATGATACTTCAGAAATATATTTACGAGAAGTTCCTGGTTCGTCGATGGGCCACCGAATGCGAGACTTACAGGTAGAGTCTGTCTACGAATATGGGAGTCGGGCTGGTTTTTGGCGGTTAATGCGCTTGTTTAAAGCAAAAGATATCCCCATAACTATCTTTGGTGCAGCCCTGGCATTAGAAAGAAATCCCGCAGCAGTAGAAGCCATAGTCGATGCGGGATACGATATTTGCTGCCATGGCTGGCGTTGGATCGGCTATCATTTATTGGATGAAGCCGAAGAAAGAGAACATATCCAAAAAGCGGTAGCATCGCTCAAAAAACTTACAGGCGATCGCCCTTTAGGGTGGTACTGTCGTTATGCACCCAGTCTGAACACTCGCCGTTTAATTGTTGAAGAAGGTGGATTTTTATATGACTCGGATGCTTATAATGACGATCTGCCCTATTGGGTGGAAGTGGAGGGCAAAGATCATTTAGTTATTCCCTACACCTTAGATAATAACGACATGAAATATTGCGTTGCCCCTGGCTTTAATAGTGGGAACGATTTTTATACTTATCTCAAAGATGCTTTTGATGTTTTATATGCCGAGGGTGAAACTAGCCCGAAAATGATGTCGGTAGGGCTTCATGCCAGGCTAGCAGGAAAACCAGGGCGAATTGCTGCTTTAGCCAGATTTATCGATTACGTTCAAAACCACGATCGCGTGTGGATCTGCCGTCGTATAGATATTGCCCATCATTGGATTAAACATCATTCCCAATAATCTGTTGTTTGTTGCCTACAAAATTATTGACAGCATGAAGCGCGATCGCAAATCGTTGGCTCTTCTTATCTAAATTTGCTAAATGATTATTATATAAATTGTTATTTTGAAAATCAAAAGCTTAATCTTTTAAATCAAATGTAGAGACAACTGTAAAATTATCTCTACATTTTTAGTTGTTTAAAACTCGCCCTTCAATGCTGCATTACAGCGATCGCAAATTGTCGGATCTTCGGGAAAACTGCCTACAGATGAGGAATAATTCCAACAGCGATCGCATTTTTCACCATCGGCTTTGACAACGGCAATGTTAGCAATCTCGGATTCAGATTTATATTCAACATCGGGAAGAGAATCAACAAGTTCTACTTGGGAAGCTAAGAAAAAATAACGTAGTTCGTCAACGTCTTTCTCACTAAGAGAATTAGAAGAATTATAGGAAGCAAGCTTGTTTTTCAAGTCTGCATCGGCAACTTGCAGCAATACTTTAGCATCTAAAGACGAACCGATCGCTTTAGCTGTTCTTGCTTGTTCCATTACTTTGTTTACTTCATCTCGTAGATTGGCAATAGTACTCCCAAATTCTTTTAATTCGGGTTTTTGCCATTCCTCTTGCATTTCTACCCAACCAGATTCAAACACGGATTTGTAACCAGTATCATAAGGTAAGGCTTGCCAAATATCTTCTGCCATGTGACACAATACGGGGGCGATCGCTTTAGCGATATTCTCAATGGCGATTGCTAATACTGTCTGACAGCTACGACGACGGAAAGAATCAAGACTGCTGATATACAGTCTGTCTTTAGCGATATCTAAATAAAAGTTGGATAAGTCTACCACGCATAAATTTTGGATTGCTTGGAAGAAGCGGAAGAATTGATAGCTTTCATAGGCTTCGGTAATTTCGGCAAATACTTCTGTCATGCGATGCAACATATACTTATCTAATTCTGGTAAGTCTGCATAGGGTACTGCATCTTTTTTAGGATTGAAGTCGTGCAAGTTTCCGAGTAAGAAACGGGCAGTATTACGCACCTTACGGTACATATCGGAAGTTTGCTTGATTATATTTTTACCGACGCGCACATCTGAGGAATAATCGACGGAAGATACCCAAAGACGCAGCACATCCGCACCGTAAGCAGGTTCTTGTTTCTTGTTGTTACCACCTTCGATAATTAATTCGGGGGCGATACCATTACCCTTAGACTTACTCATCTTAAAGCCTTTCTCATCCACTACATAACCGTGAGTGAGGACTGTTTTATAGGGTGCAATCTCGTTGGTAGCAACACTGGTAAGCAAACTAGATTGAAACCATCCTCGATGCTGATCGCTTCCTTCGAGGTACATATCTACGGGATATTTTAAGTCTCTTCCTTTTGCTACTGCAGCCCAAGACGAACCAGAATCAAACCAGACATCCATTGTATCTGTACCCTTGCGATAGGTGCGCCCGTTATTGCGATACTGCTGGGGTAATAATTCCTCTACCGATAATTCCCACCAAGCATCCGAACCTTTTTCGGCAACGATCGCCTTAACATGATTAATCGTCTCTTCGGTTAATAATTCCTCATTGGTTTCTTCATCGTAAAATACAGGAATTGGTACGCCCCAACTACGCTGACGGGAGATACACCAATCACTGCGATCGCTTACCATGGGGGTAATACGTTTTTCTCCTTGGGCGGGAATCCAAGTTACAGTAGAAATTGCTTTTAATGCTTTGTCGCGGAAACCTTCAACTGAAGCAAACCATTGTTCTGTGGCGCGAAAAATTGTCGGTTTACCAGTGCGCCAGTCATAAGGATATTTGTGGGCGTATTCTTCGTGCTTGAGTAACGCACCTGCTTCTGTCAGCGCATCTATAATTGCTTGATTACCTTGACTGACTTTTTCATTACCTTTAGCCACTACCTGCAGCCCTGCAAACTTACCTGCTTCCTCGGTAAATCTCCCCCCATCATCTACAGGGGAAAGGATGGGCAAATTATATTTCTGTCCCGTGATATAGTCTTCTTGTCCGTGTCCAGGTGCAGTGTGTACTAATCCTGTACCAGATTCTGTCGTGATATAGTCGCCACCGATCACAACTTTACTTTCGCGATCGAATAGAGGATGGCGATAGGTAGTATTTTCTAAAACCTTACCCAAGAAAGTAGTTTTAATTGTCAAATCTGTTTCTAGGGTTGTAGAAAGTTGTTCGACTAAATCTTTGGCTACTACTAAATATTCTCCCTCAGATGTTTTGGCAACAGCATATTCTAATTGGTCATTAACCGCTACTGCTAAGTTACCAGGAATAGTCCAGGGGGTAGTAGTCCAGATCGCCACTTTTAGATTGGGTAAATACTGTTCTAATTTCCCCGCACTTTCTCCCAATTTACTAACGGGAAAAGCTACATAGATACTAGGAGAAGTATGTCCTTCAGGATATTCTAATTCTGCTTCTGCTAGGGCTGTACGAGAACTAGGACTCCAGTGTACGGGTTTTAAACCCCGATAGATATGCCCGTTTAATACCATTTGTCCGAAGACTTCTATTTGGGCTGCTTCGTAGTCAGCAGTTAGGGTTAAATAGGGGCGATCCCAATTTCCCCATACGCCATAACGTTTAAAACTTTCACATTGTTCTTGCTGTGCTTGGAGAGCAAATTCTTTAGCTTTTTGACGCAGTTTTAGGGGCGTTAATTCTTTTTTCTCTTTGGACTTAATTTTTTGCAAGACTTTTAGTTCTATAGGAAGTCCATGACAATCCCAACCAGGGATATATTCAGTCTTGTGTCCCTGTAATAATTTATATTTGTTGATTATATCTTTTAATACTTTATTCAATGCATGACCCATGTGTAGCGCGCCATTGGCATAGGGAGGGCCATCGTGCAAAATAAAAGAGTCTTTAATATTATTCTGCGACAGTTGCTCGTAAATTTGGTTTTCCGCCCAAA
>CAYXWE010000124.1:0-8266 GCA_964468145.1 uncultured Pleurocapsa sp. | reverse complement strand
CTAAAATTGGGTTTGAATGAGCAAATTCATCAGTCAGCTATAACATCTTAAATATTTGTACGTATCTAAAGGATATTTTAATAAACTCTAGTAAATTCTACCTAGCCGAGACCTTAAAATACAAAATTAATATAAAAATAAGGCAGTAGTGAGGCAAGAATTTAACAGAGTTTCTACAGGAATTCCCGCGCTAGATACCATAATGCGGGGAGGGCTACCAAAAGGAGAGAGCTACTTAGTCAATGGTGCGCCTGGTACTGGCAAAACAATTTTAGCTTTGCACTTTCTGCAAGCAGGCATTAAAGCTGGTGAAAAGGTATTGTGCATTGCTCTTTCCCAGAGGATTGAAAGCGTCAAGCAGACAGCAAAATCGGTAGGTATAGATCCTTCAGAGATTAAGTTTCACGAGCTTAGTAGTGCGGATGCTTTAAGGTCAATCGTCGAGCGACAAACGGTATTTGACACCTCTGAAATCGAATTAGCAGAAACCATGACTGCCTTTACTGAGGCGATCGAAACTATACAGCCCGATCGCCTTATTTTTGACGGCATTTCCTATCTGCGGATGCTTGCCGACGATCCTCTTACCTATCGACAGCAAATTTTGACCATCAGAGACTATATGGTCGACAAAAATATTACGGTGCTGCTAACCGACGATCGCCAATTAGTTCCTGGTGATGGCGAATTGGAGTCTATTGCCCACGGAATTATTTCTCTCTCTCAAGAAAAAACCGAATATGGTAGCGTCCATCGCTATCTAAGAGTTTTAAAGATTCGCGGTAGCGATTACTTACAAGGCAATCACGATTTTGAAATCACTGAGGCAGGGATAAATGTATATCCTAGCTGGCAAGAAATTTCAAATTCTCGACTATCAAAAGAACAACTGATTACTAGCGGTTTAGCAGGATTGGATACCTTAATTGGTGGCGGTTTATTGACCAGAACATCTTGTTTGTTAGTCGGTCCTTCTGGTACGGGCAAAACTTCTATAGCCACCCTGTTTGCGAATAATTTTGCTGCTCGGGGAGGTAAAGTTGCTATTTTTCTCTTTGATGAGCTATTTAGTACTTTTCTATATCGCTCAAAGGGTTTGGGAATGGAGATCGAGCAGTTTGTCGAGCAAGATTTGATTCGCTTTCAGGAAATTAGCTTGAGCAATATCAGCCCTGGAAAATTTGCCGACTCTGTAAAACAAAAAGTTGTGGATTGGGGAGCAAGGATAGTAATTATCGACACTCTGACGGGTTATCTCAACTCAATGCCCGATTCTAAGAAGCTAGTGGCTCAGATGCATGAATTGCTCAATTATTTAAGTCGTCGGGGTGTGCTGTCATTTCTAGTTGTGGCTCAACATGGAGTTGTCGCTCCCAACCTGGATATGCCTGTAGATATTAGCTATCTAGCTGATACGGTGCTGCTGCTGCGCCACTTTGAGGCGGAGGGAACTTTGCGCCAAGCGATTAGCGTCTACAAAAAACGCTATGGCAATCACGAACGGCGAATTCGCGAGCTGCGCTTTCAGCCTGGCAGCATTGAAATTGGTGAACCTTTAACTCAGTTCTCTGGTATTCTTTCGGGAACGCCAGCCTATCGAGGTGAGGCACAGAATCTGTTCGATAATCATGAATAGCAATACCTCTCCTTCCAGTCTTCCTGTTGAAGAACACATTGTTCTATCTGCTAGCATTGGGCGAAACGCGACGGTATTGCGACAAACCCTCGAATCTCAAGGTTTTGTCTGCGTCAATGCCCCTACAGTTCGAGCAGTGATCGATGCGATTCAAACGAATGCTTCTTTAGTGGTGATTACCGAGGAAGTCCTGACAACCGAGAAAAAAATAAAGGATCTAAGCAAATGTCTCAACAACCAGCCAGAGTGGTCGGATATTCCCGTGATTTTGCTGCTCAAAGACTGTCGACGTTTCCCAAGCTGTATGGCTTTTCTGCGCCAGGCAGAATATATTGGCAGTCTCGTTCTGTTGGAAATGCCTCTCAAGCAGCACGAATTTATTTCGGTAGTTCGCTCTTGTCTGCAAAATCGGCAAAGACAATATGTCTTGCGGGATACCCTCCACCAGCTTCGAGAAAGCAACCAAATTTTAGAGAACTTTAGCCATATGGTAGCCCACGAGCTGCGTAATCCCCTCAATACCATCATTCCTGGTTTGGCAATGTTAAACAAAAACGACTCTATTGATGCCATGTCGCGTAAAATAGTGGAGATGGGATACCGTTCGGCAACAAACCTAAATCAGACGCTCCAAGCAATGCTGAACTATGGCAGGCTCAAAGCTAGGGAAAATTTGACTTTTGAATCGGTTGACATGAATCTGGTAGTAGAACAAGCGGTATTAAATCTACAGCAAGTTATCAAAGACAGTCAGTCTAAAGTGAACTGGACACAACTGCCATTTGTTCGAGGCAACCAGCAGTTACTAATCCAATTAATCGGCAATCTAATTAAAAATGCGATCGTTCACAATACCGCTAATACTCCAGAAGTTAACATTTCGGCGCAGTTGCAGTCGCAGCGGTGGCAACTTTTTGTGACTGATAATGGTTCGGGCATTTCTCCTGAAAATCAAAAAAAGATCTTTGCTCTGTTTGAACGGGCGGGCAAGAGTCAAGCAACAGGTAGTGGCATTGGACTAGCATTATCCAGTCGCATTGTTGAACTGCATCAGGGAAAACTCGACGTGCGATCGCAACCTAACCAAGGCAGTACTTTTTATTTCGATTTGGCAGTAGCTCAAGGATAAAATATTAAAATTCTCGATCTATTATGCTGCTGCCATCTGACGACAAGACTCGGCACAACGGCGACAAGACTCAGCACAGCGTTTGCAATGGTCGCTATCATGCTTGCCACATTCTTCGGCACAGCGATCGCAAGCATCAGCACATACACCGCACATTTGAGCATGAATATAAGAAGATCGCATCATCAGACGCGCACATAAAGCACAGGTATCTACACAGTCACGACAGCGTTTAATACATTCCGCCATCATCTGCACCATATCGCTCTTGAGACAGGCAGTAGCGCAATTTTCGCAATCTTTCAGACATTCTAAACAAGCTTGAATGCAAGAATTTAAATTGGATGATTGAGTAGTAGCAGTCATAATTTTGCTGTTCTCCTGATTTTAGTTGAAATAGGACTTGTTTCCAAATTAAAAATAAACAAATTACTTCTCATCTAACTTAAGAGGTACTTTATTCCTTTGAATCTAGATTGGTAAAGAAGACACCGTAGTTTGAAAAAGGCGATGCAAAAATATAAGATTAGGTTCATATACTTAGCTGTCCAACCCAAGTAAACTACTTTTATTTCATGGCTGAATTTAAGTCTTGCAGTTCTAGCGATCGCCAGAAAATAGAAGCTGCATTACAGGAAAGCGAAGCACGATTTATAACCTTTGCTGAAAACAGTAATGATGCGATCTGGATTACGGACGCTCGTGAATATCGACTAATTTATGTTAGTCCCTCCTTTGCCAAGATTTGGGGACGCTCCTGCGACGAAATTTATGAGGATTTAACTCGTTTTATTACTTTTGTTCATCCAGAGGATCGCGATCGCATTTCTGAGGGTTGGCAGCAGTGCGCTCAAAGAGTAGTCGTACAAGAGTATCGCATAATTCGTCCTGATGGATCGACGGTTTGGATTCGCGATCGCGGTTTTCCCATTCATGACGAACGAGGAAATTTGATTTGGATCGGCGGGATTGCTGAAGATATTACAGAGAGCAAACAAGCCGAAGCGGTAATGAAAGCAGACCTAAGAGATACACAAATTCTACAAGAACTCAGTACGAAGCTGATTTGTGAAGATAAGATTCAGATATTTTACGACTCAATTATGGCTGCTGCTATCGCCCTGATGGAGTCTGACGGCGGTTGTTTTCAAATTCTTGACGAAGCAACTCAAGAGTTGATCCTAATTTCGACTAAAGGTTTAGGAAGAAGAATAATTGAATGTTTTCATTCTGTCGATGCCAATTCCAATTCATCCTGTGGCATGGCTCTATCTACTGGAAAGCAAACATTCGTCAATTTCGACTCAGGTGACGATCCAGATGAATCGCCGCAAATACTCCTGGAAGAAGGATTTATCTGCGCCCAGTCAACACCGCTATTTTCTCGTTCGGGTCAGCTTCTGGGCATGGTTTCTACCCATTGGCGCAAGCACCATCGACCTACAGAGAGAGAACTACGTTTTCTAGATTTATTAGCACGCCAGGCTGCGGATCTGCTTGACCGCCGTAAAGCAGAGATAGAACGGGAACGATTGCTAGCCAGCGAACGAAGCGCAAGAGCTTCAGCGGAACAAGCCAGCCGAGTTAAAGATGAATTTTTGGCAATTGTTTCTCACGAACTGCGATCGCCCCTCAATCCGATTTTGGGTTGGGCAATGCTTGTACAAAATGGAAACTTAACTCCAGACGAAACTGCTCAAGCATTAGAGATCATTGCCAAAAATGCCAAATTACAAGCAGAACTAATTGACGATCTGCTGGATATTTCTCGTATTTTAAGAGGCAAGCTGAGTCTAAATGTAGTTTCCGTCGATTTAGCCCAGACGATCCGAGCAGCAATAGAAACGGTGCGGTTGGCTGCCGAAAGCAAATCGATTCAAATTCAAACCAATATCGAATTAGAGATCGGACGAGTATCTGGCGATCCTAACCGATTACAACAAATAATCTGGAATTTACTCTCCAACGCCGTCAAGTTTACCCCTCCAGAAAGACAAGTTGAGGTACGTTTAGAAAAACTCGGTGCGATCGCGCAAGTAACCGTCAGCGATACAGGTAAAGGAATTGACCCCGATTTTCTACCGCATATATTTAACTATTTTCGTCAGGAAGATGGGGCAACTACCCGCAAGCATGGCGGACTAGGGTTAGGACTGGCAATTGTCCATCATTTGGTTCAACTCCACGGTGGAACTATTCAAGCGGATAGTGCGGGGTTAGGACAGGGGGCAACTTTTACCCTAAAACTTCCCTTATCAATCGCCTCGGTTCCCGATCAAGATAATTCAACTACCAAATCAGCTTCAGATTTGACTGGGATTGAAGTTTTGGTTGTTGAAGACAATGCCGATACGCGAGAGTTAATTGCTTTTGTCCTCGAACAATCTGGAGCTAAAGCGATCGCCGTAGCCTCAGCAAGAGAAGCCCTAGAAATATTAAGCCATTCTCAACCAGATATACTACTGAGCGATATTGGGATGCCAGAAATGGATGGCTACACGCTAATGCGTCAAATTAGAGCGTTGCCCCTAGAACGAGGAGGAAACATTAAGGCGATCGCTCTAACGGCATTTGCCGCCGAAATTGACTATCAACAGGCAATATCAGCAGGTTTTCACGAGCATATTTCCAAGCCAATTATGCCAGATAAATTAATTAAAGCGATCGTTTCTTTGGTCGGGCAAGATTAGAATCGTTCCCAATAGAAACCGCATAATAAGCCTTAATCTCGTTCCAAAACGCCAAAATATGCACTGTAATCAGAAATAAAGAATGCTACACATAGGTAAGGTTCTACGATTTATTTTAAATAGTTTTTTATCTACCTATCTTCGGCGAGGTTGCAACCAGCGAGATAAATTTGTCAATATTTCACCGATAAATTTAATCAGCTTTTGGATTATTCCTCTTCTTTCTTCTACGGCTATCATTATTTTCATCATTTCTATTATCACTCTAACCAAGTTCGTCTACATTCAAAAATTGGGGATAATCAGTCAATAAATCGGCTGGATCTTGATAAATAGCTACACAACCCGCCTTGCCTAAAGTTTCTCGTTCAAAACCACCGCAAAGAACCCCGATAGTGCGTAAACCGATTTTATTAGCTGCGATCGCATCATAGGGACTATCCCCTACGACAATTACTTCTTCTGAATCAATACCTTCTAGTTTTTTTAAGGCAGCAGCAAAAATATCTGGTTCGGGTTTGGATTGTTCTACATCGTCAGTAGAGGTTGCACCGTCAATTAAATCTTCAATATTTAACAGCTTTTTATAATGTTCGATGGTTTCTTTTCTTGCCGAGGAAGCTAAAACAATTTTAATATTATCTGCTTTTATCGCGGTAAAAAGTTCCCGCACTTTGGGAAAAGGCTTAACTTTTTCTAGCAAGTTTGATTGAAAATATTGCTTGCGGTATTCAGCAATGTCCGACTCCAATTTTTCGGCTTCATCTTTGGGTAGCAACTCACTAATGATAAATTCACTACCTTTACCAATTTGCTCTCTCAGGCGATCGAAAGAAAAATCGTAACCATATTTCTGAAAGGCTTTGACCCAAGCTTCAGCATGGTAATTGACTGAATCGACTAAAGTACCGTCTAGATCGAATATTATTGCTTTAATCATATTAGTTTAATCCCGTAAGTGTTTTAGATAAATAATGAAGTGCCAAATATTATTACTTTTGACTTTTATCAAAAAAGCTTTTAGCCTTTATTCAATTGAGCTAACAGCTAAAAGCTAATAGCTACGGCGTAGCCGTTTATCTTGCAGCACGACGACATCTACAAGCGGGGTAACGTTAAAGTCTTGCTGTAAAATATTGGCTTGAATTTGTTCGATTAGGCGATCGCTTATTTCTTCTGGGGAAAATTTACTTCCTGACTGTGACTGTACGTAAATTACCCCAAGTAAGGTATTTTGTTCTTTGATGGTGGTACGAGTAAAGCGGACATTTGCCTCTACTAATTGCGCAAGGTTACTATCATCAACCGTTTTTTGGATCGTAGCAACGGCTCGTTGAGCGCGACTAGAACGCTGTAGATTAGGCGAACTGCTAAACTGCCAACCTAGTAATCCCGTTAATAACAAAACAGTTATGCCCAAAGTGACAGGAAAGACCCATTTCTTGCCCCGACTGTAGCGCGCGCCTTTCACTGACAGACCAAAATAGCGAAAAACTAGCGTGGCTGCTAAGTTAATTCCCGCTAGCTGAAGCAAAAGCAAAAATACGCCACTAAACACCATCTCCCAGCGTCCTAAAGCTACCGCCATACCGACAATTCCCGCAGGGGGTGCTAGGGATGCTGCTACCAAAATCCCCACTGCTGCACCCGATACCAAACTGCTTCTTTCTGACTGTACCAGTTGTAATGCCCCCGCTGCCCCCGCTGCCAAGGGTAGCAATACAGCTACCGCAGAAACTTGACTGTTACTTACCATCGCACTAGTAGCAACTTGCTGTCCAAAAATAAGACTCAGCACCAAAGTAACGCCGATGGTAACGCCCAAAGCAGCAAAGTAGCGTAATAAACTACGCCAAAGTAAAGTCAAATCGCCTCTAGCAGTTGCAATCGCGACGTTCATCGCTGGACCCGCAAAAGGGGCAATTAGCATAGCTGCGACTAGCAGAAAAGCACTATTGGTAAATAATCCCGTCCAAACCACTACGCCCCCAGCTACGGCAAAACTAATAAAACCTTGCCAAGAACCAATACTTTGTAAACCAGCTAAAAATATTTCTAGCGGACTACGTTCGGTAATGTCAGTTAATTGTTGGGGTGCTTCTTCTGGCGGTGGTTCTAACGCCATTACCCCGCGAGGAATTAGATTGATGTGTACATCGGGTAGAGACTCCAATTCAT
The DNA here is from genome assembly GCA_964468145.1 of uncultured Pleurocapsa sp. Taxonomy (GTDB): domain Bacteria; phylum Cyanobacteriota; class Cyanobacteriia; order Cyanobacteriales; family Xenococcaceae; genus Waterburya. The sequence continues at coordinate 633 of CAYXWE010000124.1, read as the reverse complement.
TGAGGAAGTTTTCTACTCTGGCATTATCCAAATAAACCGTAACCGCATCAACCCGTCCGCGATCTCCTTCGGAGGTACGCGGAGCGTAATCGCTAATGGCTTCAAACATCAATAGATTAACCCCACCATGTTTTTTGGCAGTATCTAGAACGCTTTTTCCTTTTCCCGACGGCACTTGAATTGTTAGTTGACGCATTGATTAGCTTTTAGCTTTAAGCCTTGAGCTTTTAGCTTTTTGATAAATCTAGACATTTTCTTCCGTAGCTTGGGCAGCACCCAAACCAACTGCATCCTTGATAAAAACTAATTTTTCAGAAAATCCTATTTCTTTAACCGAATCTAACAGTTGCTGTGCGTCGGGAGACAGTTGATAATCATCGGGTACTTGCACTGCGTTTCCTTGTTCCATTTCTGCTGCCAGACTGTACCAGAAGAAAAGTTTTTGATTGGAAGAATACTCTTTGTAAGTTTGAAACTCATCTGTATCTTTACCAATAATTAGATCCTTTTGTACCTGTAGCTGTTCTTCAGGCGACATTTGTTTTACCTTTTCAATTAATCCCTCTGACTTATCTAGATTTTCATTAGGACGTTCTGGTTCGGGAGTAATATTATCTTTGACAAAATCTTGGT
>CAYXWE010000123.1:0-8288 GCA_964468145.1 uncultured Pleurocapsa sp. | reverse complement strand
GAATTGGATGCTATTAGCCTGGATAACTCCGAATCAGAATTAGATGAGTTGGGAGGATTTGAATCTTTAGCTCAAGAGACAGCAGATACTCCAGAGAATAATGCTCTAGGTGAATTGGATGCTATTAGCCTGGATAACTCCGAATCAGAATTAGATGAGTTGGGAGAATTTGAATCTTTAGCTCAAGAGACAGCAGATACTCCAGAGAATAATGCTCTGGGTGAGTTGGATGCTATTAGCCTGGATAACTCCGAATCAGAATTAGACGAGTTGGGAGAATTTGAATCTTTAGCTCAAGAGACAGCAGATACTCCAGAAAATAATGCTCTGGGTGAGTTGGATGCTATTAGCCTGGATAACTCCGAGTTAGAATTAGACGAGTTGGGAGAATTTGAATCTTTAGCTCAAGAGACAGAAAATAGCACTTTAGATGAATTAGACTCGATCGAGCTCGATAGCTCAGAGATACAACTCGACGATCTAGAAAATTTAGATGGCGCATTAGATGAATTAACAGTAGAAGCATTAGACGAATTAAATAGTGACGAGCTCGATAGCTTATTAGATTTAGATTCGGAAACCGATTCTTTAGATTCACTACTTGCAGAACCAAGCAGCGATCTAACAGATTTAGAAAGCTCCCTAGAGTCTGGTGGAGAGTTAGACGATTTAGAATCTTTGTTGGGAGACGAACCATCAGCCACAACCCTCGATCTTGGTTCTCCCAAAATAGAGAGCGCGCCACCGCCTGTACCTAAAACAGTTGCCAAAAAAACCGCCCCTACACCCGCACCTGCTCCCCCCAAATCCCAAGGCTTTGAGCAGACAATGAGAGTCTCGGTCAAAAAACTTGACGATCTCAATAACTTGATTGGGGAGTTAGTGGTCAAACGCAATCGCTTAGAAGAAGATCAAGAAAGATTGCGTCGCTTTTTGGATAACCTATTAGGTCATGTCCAGTCTCTTGGAGAAGCAGGAAGCAAAATGCACGATATGTACGAGCGATCGCTTTTAGAAGGGGCGTTAATTGCCAGTCGCCAATCCCGCGCTAATTCAGCAGTAGCAGCGGGAAATTCTGGCTTTGGTGGTGACCAAAGCGACCAAGAAGAAGGGTTAGATGCACTGGAAATGGATCGCTTTACAGGCTTTCACTTACTTTCTCAGGACATTATTGAATTAATTGTCCGAGTTAGAGAGGCTGCATCTGATATTCAGTTCGTAGTTGACGAAACAGATAAGGTTGCTCAAACCTTCCGTCAAGTAACCAGTCAACTGCAAGATGGGATGAACTCCTCGCGGATGGTCGCATTCGGACAAACTGCAGATCGCTTGCCAAGAGCAATTCGGGATATTTCGCGGAAGCAGAAAAAGCAAACCGTACTCCATGTTGAGGGCAAAGATGTCTTGATTGACAAAATGATTGTGGAGAATCTCTACAATCCGATGACGCACTTGGTTAATAACGCTATTTCTCACGGGATTGAAACTCCAGAAGCAAGAATTAAAGCAGGTAAACCCGAAGCAGGAAACATAGAAATACAAGCATTTATTCAAGGTAACCAAACTGTCATTACAGTTAAAGATGATGGTGCGGGTATCGATCCAGAAAGAGTTAAAGCTAAAGCGATCGAAAAAAACCTCATTACTTGGGCAGTAGCTCAAAACTTGTCCGAGCAGCAGGTATATGAATTATTATTCCACCCAGGCTTCAGCACCAAAGACCAAGCAGATGATTTTGCTGGTCGAGGTGTGGGAATGGATGTAGTCAATACCGACCTGAAAAAAATTCGCGGTTCGATTAGTACAGAATCAGAAGTAGGTAAAGGAACAACCTTTACCATTCGTTTGCCTTTGGTATTGAGTATTTGTAAAGCTCTTACCTGTGTAGATAATAATAGTAAAATTGCTTTCCCAATTGATGGGGTTGAAGACACCAAAGAATATTTACCAAGCGATATTCAAACTAATGCTAACGAAGTACGCTGCATTTCTTGGAAAAACACTTTATTGCCCCTAAGACCTCTCAATGGTCTGCTTAACTACAATCGTAAAATTCGTCGGGCGGGAATATACAATGCTAACCAAGACAATGATGACACTATTTCGGTAATCATTCTGCGTAGTTTAGATAACCTATTGGCGGTAGAGGTTGATGAAGTTAAAGCAGAGCAAGAGATTGTAATCAAACAAATTGATGGTCCTATTCCCAAACCACCAGGTATTGCAGGAGCTACAGTTTTGGGTGACGGTACTATCATGCCCATAGGTGATGTCCTAGAGCTAATCGAAATTGCTCAGGGTAAGAGAACCATCGAAATCGGCTTTAATATTCTTAATAGCCAAATGGGTGGCAAACAGGCTCAACTGGAAAGCATCCAGCAAGAGCCAATGGTACTCGTAGTTGATGACTCCATTACCGTTCGAGAGCTACTGTCAATGAGCTTTAACAAGTTAGGTTATCGTGTAGAACAAGCCAGAGACGGTCAAGAGGCATGGGATAAACTAAGAGGTGGTTTAGTTTGTGACATGATTTTTAGCGATATTGAAATGCCTCGCATGAACGGTTTGGAATTACTTTCCAATCTTCATAAGGATAACAAACTAAAATCCATCCCCGTCGCCATGCTTACTTCCCGTGGTGCAGACAAACACCGACAAATCGCTAACGACTTGGGAGCAAAAGCTTATTTAACTAAGCCCTATACTGAAAAAGACCTGATGGATGTGGCACAGCGTTTAATTGAAATTAATCGTGCCAACAAAGAAGCAGAATCAGTTATAGTTAACGTCAATAAAATTAAAGACCGCTCGCAAACAGAAGTTAGCGCAGCACCTTTAGTATTAATTATTGATGATTCGGTAACGGTCAGAGAGTTATTGTCGATGAGCTTTAAGAAAGCTGGTTATCGAGTCGAACAAGCAAGAGATGGTCAAGAAGCCTGGGATAAACTCAGCGAAGGTTTAAAAGCCGATATTGCCTTCTGTGATATTGAAATGCCTCGTATGAATGGTTTAGAGTTGTTATCTCAACTACAAAAAGACGATAAATTATCCAAATTGCCGATCGCTATGTTAACCTCCCGTGGCGCACAAAAAATGCGTAATATAGCTGCTACTCGCGGTGCTAATGGCTACTTTGTTAAACCCTATGTAGAGGACGATTTGTTAAAAGCAGCAGAAAGAATGATGAATGGAGAGATGTTAATCGAAACGGCTGAAGAATAAGGGATGAGTCGCTAATGAGTTAGACCGATCCTTTAATCTTCAAATCAAAGTCAAACATAAGTCTTCTTAAAGTGGGGAAGACTTTGTTTTTTTAGAGCATACAAGGTCTTATATGATTAAAACTACGATTTGCCTTAGTGTCTTTTGGCTTGGTAGCTTATGGGGAATTCAATCTACTGTAGCTGCTGAAGCCAAAACACGAGAAATTGATTTGGAAGTTGGTATTATTCAACGTTTAGGAGCCGAACCAATTGGCGATCGCGACCCTAAATTAAAACAGGTTACGATTGACAGTACCTCTGGAGATACTTTAAAAGTTCGTTTTTTAGATACTCCAAAACCAACTCCCTCTATTGAAACTAAAAGAGTAGTCTTAAAGGTTGATTCTGCTAGGTTGACTCAACCAAAATTGCAAGAAAAACTAATTTTAAGCGATCTGGCTACTTTTGAAACCGCTGAAGACAGCGCGAATTCCTGGAAGAAACTCGGTATTGAAGTTGAAGTGGCTCAACCTGGCAGATGGCAAGTTTGGGCAAAGCGGGATGTCTACAGCAGTCCCTTGGTTCGTCGTTGGCTGCTTCATAGTCTCGAAGCTAATGGTTACGATCGCCCTTATCTCGATAGCGATCTGCTTTATCAAGAACCAGATATTGTTTTAGAAATTAACGGTCAAGAATATAACCAAGATGAAGTAGAAATTACCAGCAGTAAAAATTTAGTTCGGGTTAATACTACTACCAAGCCTCAAAATGCCAGAATTTATGGGGGAAGTCTGAGGTTACAGCCTAATTCCCACGGCGATTTTACTTTAGTCAATCACGTTCCGTTAGAAACATACCTGAGAGGGGTTGTACCCTACGAAATTGGTGCGAATGCTCCCCCTCAAGCAGTGGCAGCCCAAACTATCATTGCTCGCACCTACGCCCTACGAAATTTGAGACGTTTTGCAGCAGATGACTATCAATTGTGTGCCACAGTCCACTGTCAGGTATATAAAGGATTAAATGATACTAATCCTACCAGCGATCGCGCGATCGCCAGAACTGCTGGTTTGGTTCTAACTTACAACAATGAATTGATTGATGCCCTCTATTCTTCGACTACAGGGGGTATTACTGCTGGCTTTGAAGATACTTGGGATGGCGCAGAGCGTCCTTATCTTCAGCCTGTAATTGATGCCCCCAAACCGATCTGGGACTTAGAAAAATATCCCCTAGATCGCGAACCCGCTTTTCGTCGTTTTTTGAGTTTAAACAGAGGCTTTAACGAAACAGGCAGACGGGGTGTATTTCGCTGGCGCAAAACTAGAAGTATTGAAAATCTCAATGGAGATCTGCAAAAATATTTAGCTAAGGTTCATCATCCTTTAAAGGATTTTCAAACCATTAAATCGATGCAGGTTCACAAAAGATCCCGTTCTGGTAGAATGTTGACTCTGACGATTGAAACCGATCTCGGTAGGCTGCAACTGCACAAAAACGAAATTCGCAGCGCATTACAACCACCCCGCAGCACTTTCTTTTATCTAGAACCTATTTATAGCAACGAGCAAAAATTACAAGCCTATGCTTTTATCGGTGGCGGTTTTGGTCACGGTGTGGGCTTGAGTCAATATGGCTCTTATAATTTAGCTAATTTAGGATGGTCGGCAGATCGTATTTTGGCGTTTTATTATCCCCAAACTACAATTAAACCCTTAGATAATACTATCGTTTTTTGGCGCGATGATTCTCCCAATTCTATTAGCAAAAAATAAGAGTTAATTAGCTACTAGACTAAAGCTCTTATTTTTTGGGGGAAAAGAGCAATACAGGAAACCAACTACTACGCATGACATCGTTGGCAAAACTACGTACTGTCCACTGTAAAAGACTATTGCGATAGTCTGTGGCGATCGCGATCGCGCTGATATCAAAGTCTAAGGCTGCGGTAGTAATTTCCTGGAGAGGATTTCCTGTTTTAACCAGGGTATTAACTTCTATGTTTAATTCTTCTAGTTCTGCTTTAACTGACTGTAGTTTTGCCTCCGCCTCTTCGCTACGTTGTTTTGCTAATACTGATGTTCTACCACAGTCATCAATTACTGACATCAACATACACTGCTTGAGGGAGTTTTCAGGGCGATCTTGAGCGTACTCTTTAATTTCATCGATTAGATAGCGGGCTGTTTCACTATCATTGTAAGGAATTAATAAATAACGCCAAAGATGCTGACAGCGCAGGGCTAATTCTTCGCGAGTATAGGTAGTAATCAGTTCGGGACGAATAATATTAAGGGGTTGACTGGTTATTTTTGCTAATCCCGCGCTAGTGTTACCAAAAAATTTCTCTTGAAGCAAGTTTTTGATCGAAGTTCCCGTCATAATCACGTCTATCGAATGCTGCTTTAAGACGCGAGGAATAGTATCGAGGGGCTTACCTGAAAGGACTTCTATTTTTACTTCTATACCATCGGGAACATTGGGTAAAGCTTTTTGTAAGCGTTGTTGAGCCTGTTCCATTTTCTCTTTGTCAACTCTGGGTACTTCTCCTTCTTCCCATAGAGGAACACTATGAAAGAAAACAATTTTGTTTAAACCACATTGAGCCAAGTTAGGAACACAATCAATGAAGCGGTGTAAACCGTCAGTAAAGTCTGTACAGATTAAGCAACTTTGAAACATACAAGCTAAGGGCAAATCTCTTTTTTTTTAGACTAACAAAAAAAGAATCGACCATCGCCAAAACCATAGATTTTTGTATCTTTTACCAATAAATTTTTAGTCTTGATTATTTAACCCCAGCATCCCCAGCTTTTTTCGGCGTGAAACGAGCAAGAGAAAGAGATTAAACAAATCTAAGTTTTGTCAGCTACAGTAATTTATAGTTGTCCGAGAGAATCCATACCCCATTGATGGCGAATAAAATCTTTGTACATATTGTCCCGCAATAACATTTGTTCGTATAGCTTAATCAGAAATTCTTGAGCCTGTTCGTGACTCATAGATTTGACCTCAGTTTCAAAAGAACGAATATTAAATTTTTGCTCTAGTGATAATTCCATTGGATTAGACATAGGCACATCTCCTAAGTTCTCAAATAACAACAACTGGTTTGTATTGTAACCCAATGTAACAATCAATTGACAAAAATGCCCATCTAAATGTCATAAAAATTGTATAATCATTTAGGAAATAAATCATAAGTAAATAGAATAAGTTGGCGAATAGTGTAAACATTCTGTAATAATTAAAGGTGATGCAGAATTTAAAATCAGATTCGATTTTTAAAATACACTCTTATTGGCATTCTTCTCATTAACAGATGTTTTAAGGCTGCTGTGGCAATAAATAAAAATAACGTCATGTATGATAGCTAGTTCATTTCAAGATGCAATTTTTTCTCTCTTTGGGCAACAAAGTTCAAAGGTAGAGTATCTTGGTGCGAGCGTAAGTTATGTACAGTAGAGTAGTTTACAAAAAGATTCATCTATAAAAAGGCTTTTGGCAACTTATTGTATTTTGGCGCAGTTGCCATCAACAAAGCGTTCGCTCTGCACACTATTTTAGAATCAACTAAGCTTGGGAGATATATTTTCATGTCTATTCGTTTATATGTAGGTAACTTACCTAAAGAAGAGATCGATCGCGATGCTTTAGCAGCTATGTTTGCCGAAGAAGGACAACAAACTACGACTAAAGTAATTAAAGATCGTAAAACAGGAAAATGTCGCGGTTTTGCGTTCGTAACAGTGGAAACTGACGAATTAGCAGACCAATTCATTGAAAAATACAACGGTCAATCTTTTATGGATAGCCCTCTAAAAATAGAGAAAGCACTTCCAAGATCTAAAGGAGATGAGGGCGGAGCCGAAGGTGCTGGAGAAGCTCCCAAGCGCAAAAATACTGCCAAGCGCAGTAAGAAACAAAGTGGCGGACAAAAACAGCAGGGTAGTATTCAGCCCGATCCTCGTTGGGCTGATGAGTTAGCCAAACTAAAAGAAATGCTGGCTTCTGCCAATAATTAAGCTGCGATCGCTGTAATTGTTGATTTTTAATCTTTGATTCTTCGGCTCTAGGCTCCTGAAGCGGTGACAAAGACTCTGTAAATTCAGGGTAATTGGACACCGTAATTTTTATGGGTGGTGCGATAGCACTTATTTTTTGATAGCGATTTTCTTGCGAAATTTGTGACGAATATCTGGGAAAATAAACACGACTATTAAATTACCAATAAAACAGACGGAGATAAAATAAATGAGCGATCCAGTCAAAACCATGAAGCAGGAAGTCGGTAGAGCTGCTGCTGCTCGCGTTAAGTCAGATTCAATTGTGGGGCTAGGATCTGGTTCGACTGCTGCTTATGCTATTGAGTATATAGGCGATCGCTTGGCAAAGGGAGAAATTAAAAATGTGGTTGGCGTGCCTACTTCATTTCAGTCAGAAGTGTTAGCCAAACAGTTTAATATTCCTTTAGTGACGTTAGATGCGATCGACCATATTGATGTGGCGATTGATGGTGCAGATGAAGTCGATCCCGACAAAAACCTAATTAAAGGCGGTGGTGCAGCCCATACTCGCGAAAAAGTAGTAGATTCTTTAGCGAAAGAATTTATTGTGGTGGTAGATGAAGGCAAATTGGTTGATAAACTCGGTTCGACTTTTTTGTTACCTGTAGAGGTAATTCCCATGGCTGTTGCTCCTGTAACTCGTAGTTTGGAGAAATTAGGTGGTAAACCAGAATTACGGATGGGGGTTAAAAAAGCAGGGCCAGTAGTTACAGATCAGGGTAACTTAGTAATCGATGTTAAATTCGACCACATTAAAAATCCAGCAGAAATGGAAAAAGAGATTAATAATCTTCCTGGGGTCTTGGAAAACGGTATCTTTGTAGGCGTAGCGGATATTATTATGGTCGGCAAAATTGTTGATGGCAAGCCAGAAATTAGCGAGTTTTAATTGAACCTAAGGCGAGCATTGCAAAATATATATAGTCATTCCAATTAATTTCCTCACGATTGACTAATTTTTCGTTAGTCGTTAGTCGTTAGTCATTAGTAGGTTCAAAGTTATTTTATTCCTCTG
>CAYXWE010000122.1:0-8357 GCA_964468145.1 uncultured Pleurocapsa sp. | reverse complement strand
GAATAAAGCCGTGCATCATGATTCAATTCAGGAAATATGAAAAACTGCTAACTGATTATCGGTGGAGAAAAGCCTTACAATAGTTTACTTCGCAATACAGATAAATAATTGTCAATGGTAAATTTAAACCCTAGTGCTAGCTTTAGTCTCAAAATCGAGTTAGAAATTCCTAATCGTCCTGGTTCATTGGCTTCTATTATGAGTACGATCGCATCTCTTGGTGGTAGTTTAGGAGATATTGTTCTGCTAGAGCGAAACCATAAGTATACCCGACGTGAGTTATTGATTGATGCCTCTAGTACCGAACAGGGAGATAAAATTTTAGAAGCGGTTAAAAATCTACCTAGCGTTAAGGTAATTAGTCACGACGATCGCACCTTTGCTATCCACAAGGGAGGAAAAATTAGCGTCGAAAGTAAGTTACCTCTCCAGTCTCAATCGGATTTGGCAATGGCATATACTCCTGGGGTGGGTAGGATTTGTCGGGCGATCGCCGAAGAGCCAGAACAGGTCTATAATTTAACAATTAAAAGTAATACCGTAGCGGTAGTTACTGATGGTAGCGCGGTATTAGGCTTGGGTAATTTGGGTGCAGAAGCTTCTTTACCCGTAATGGAAGGAAAAGCCTTATTGTTTAAAGAGTTTGCAGAAATTGATGCTTTTCCCGTTGCCCTCAACACCCAAGATACGGAAGAAATTATTAAGGTTGTCAAGCAAATTGCCCCTGTGTTTGGTGGGGTGAATTTAGAAGATATTACTGCCCCGCGCTGCTTTGAAATCGAGAAAAGATTGCGACAAGAGCTTGATATACCAGTATTCCATGACGACCAACACGGTACAGCAATTGTAGTTTTAGCTGCTTTGTATAATGCGCTTAAATTGATTGGTAAAGAAATATCAGAGATTAAGATAGTAATTAATGGCGCGGGGGCTGCGGGAATTGCGATCGCTTTACTCTTGCAAAAAGCAGGAGTGACCAAGATTGTGATTTGTGACTCCAAAGGAATTATCTCCCAACAAAGAGAGGATTTGAATCCCCAAAAGCTAGAATTTGCCGTACAAGCTAGCGGTAGCCTAGCAGATGCCATGGAAAACGCGGATGTATTTTTGGGAGTTAGCGCGCCAGGGGTAGTTAGCCCCGCAATGGTCTACAATATGGCATCCCAGCCGATTGTCTTTGCCATGGCAAATCCCATTCCCGAAATTCAGCCAGAGTTAATTTACGATGATGTAGCAGTTATGGCCACAGGACGTAGTGATTACCCCAACCAGATAAATAATGTGTTAGCCTTTCCTGGAGTTTTTCGTGGTGCATTAGATTGTCGGGCAACTGCAATTACGACCAATATGTATTTAGAAGCTGCCAAAGCGATCGCTACTTTGGTTAGTGAAGAAGATTTGGATCGGGAACATATTATTCCTTCTGTCTTCGATCGCCGAGTTGCTACTGCAGTCGCCCAGGCTGTTTGTAAGGCAGCCATCAAAGATAACGTAGCTCAAAAAACTGTTTGATAGTTTGCTCGACAAGCTATTAAAGCTATGACTACGATCTAAACCGTTATCTGCTTCAGCCTCAAATTTCGTATGCACGCTTGTTATTTAGTTGTTGATTCGATTTGATTATGGATGAAATAGAAATTCCCGAAGCGATCCGAGAAAGTATCGAAGTAGTAGAAAAACCCCGCTCGTCCTTAGTGCCGATAGTTATTGCTGTCTTGTGCTTGGGTATAGGGGGTTTATTATCAATATTTCTGTTATTTCCCCAATCCCAGTCAGATCGAGATCCAGTTGTTAGAGATACAGCACCCAAAACTACTGTTGCCGATACTGCTAACTCATCAACACAACAGCCAGAAAAACCAGCGATCGCGCCCCCTCAAACGGAAATTCCAGCACCCGACAAAGCCAAACCCAGTAAAGTCGATTTATTGGGTCATTTGCCCTATGATGTTGCTCCAGAATCTGATTTAGAATCAATTACTGCTGATAATAGACTGAAAATGCGTAGTTCTGCTGCTAAAAAATTTCGGCAGATGCAGGCAGATGCGAAGGCAGATGGAATAAACTTAGCGGTAATTTCAGCTTTTCGGACTACCCAAGCCCAAGAAGAATTATTTTTTGGGGTCAAAGAACAAAGAGTCCAAGATGCAGCTAAAAGGGCAGAGGTTAGCGCACCACCAGGGTATAGCGAACATCATACGGGGTACGCGATCGATCTGGGGGATGGCAATGTCCCTGCAACCCATCTGGAAACAGAATTTGCCGATACGCCAGCCTTTGCCTGGTTAAAAGAAAATGCGCTGAAATATAGTTTTGAACTGTCTTTTCCTCCCGACAACGAACAGGGAGTTAGTTACGAACCTTGGCACTGGCGTTTTGTTGGCGATCGCCATAGTCTGGAAACTTTTTATAAAGTGAGGAACTAGAATGTTTATCAGTTAAAATGATTCCCTCGCAAGATTGCCAAAAAGGCTTATCATAGCATTTATCATGGCAGGTAAATAGTAAATGCCGAAACAAAGAGCCTATATTATTTTAATTTTAGCGTTGGTCGCAGCAGCGATCGCTATTTTAACTACAATTCCCCCAGAGTTGGGGTTAGATTTGAGGGGAGGTGCGCAATTAACTATTCAGGTTAACCCTACTAAAGAACAACCAGACGTTCAACCCACCCCAGAAGATGTGCAAGCGGTACAGCGAGTTTTGGAAAATCGGATCAATGGATTTGGTGTTTCTGAAACTACCGTACAAACTATTGGGGAAGATAAAATCTTAATTCAGCTACCAGGGGAAAGCGAACCTGAAGAAGCGGAAAGACGTTTAAAAGGAACGGCTAAATTAGAATTTAAACAGCAAAAACAGGGTACAGAAGGCGACTTTATTGCCGAGTCTCAGGTTAATAGGCAGCTACAGGCACAAAGAGACTATTTCGCTCAGCAGCAACAGACTCCAGATAATACAGCCAAACTAGCCGAAATTAATGAATCTTTAGCTAAATCTAACCAAGCAATTTCCCAATTGTTTGACTCGGTAGATTTGACGGGAACTAACCTAACCGATGCTCGCCCGCAACCCGATGCTACGGGGCTTCGTTATGAAGTAGCGATTAATTTTGATGGAGAAGGCGGTAGAAAATTTGCCCAGCTAACCAAAGAGTTAGCAGGTACAGGGCGTAGTATTGGTATCTTTTTAGATGATGAGTTAATAAGTTCTCCAGTAGTTGGCCCAGAATTTGCCGATACGGGTATTGCAGGAGGTAGGGCAGTCATCACGGGGAATTTTGAGCTAGAAGGGGCGAGAGACTTAGCAATTCAAATTAAAGGTGGTTCATTACCTTTCCCCGTGGCAGTGGTAGAAAATCGCACTGTAGGGGCTACTCTAGGACAGGATAGTATCCGTCGCAGTATTATTGCTGCTTTAGTTGGTTTGGTTTTGGTTCTGATATTTATGGTGGTGTATTATCGCCTACCAGGATTGATTGCCAATGGTGCATTGATTGTCTATGCTTTACTCACTATTGCTTGTTATGCTCTTGTTGGGGTAACTCTAACTTTACCTGGAATTGCGGGCTTTATTCTGAGCATTGGCATGGCAGTAGATGCCAACGTACTGATTTTTGAACGCACTAGAGAAGAACTACGGGCGGGCAAAACCCTGTATCGTTCGGTAGAATCTGGTTTCTTTCGGGCATTTTCTAGTATTTTGGATAGCAACGTCACTACCGCGATCGCCTGTGTAGCTTTGCTCTGGTTAGGATCGGGTTTGGTTAAAGGTTTTGCACTGACACTTTTGATTGGTGTTTTGGTCAGTATGTTTACTGCGGTTACCTGTAGTCGCACCTTGATGTTGTTAGTAGTACTTAGCTTACCTAAAGTTCGACAAAAGCCAGAGTTATTTTGTCCTAATCTTAACGTCAGTAATCAGTAGTCAATAATCAGCGATAAATGAAATTTAGTATTACAAGCAAGCGTGGCTTATGGTGGGCAATTTCTGGATCTGCTATAGTTGCCAGTGTTGCGGTGATGGTGTTTTCTCTTAGTAGTTTAAATGCGCCAATTCGCCCAGGTATCGATTTTATAGGTGGTACTCGCATCCAAATTGCTAGAGACTGCAGCGTAGCTCAAAATTGTGACGAACCTATCGATACCGCCCAGGTGAGGGAAGTTTTAGACGGTAAAGATCTGGGCAATAGTAGTATTCAACTATTGGGAGATAACCAACAAACCCTTTCGGTACGTACCGAAAATATTGACGGCGATCGCCGTAGTGAGTTACTTGCTGATTTGGGTGAGGCGATTGGTCAATTTGACAGCAAAACCGTACAAATTGACTCTGTAGGGCCAACCCTGGGCGAAGAACTATTTGTATCGGGGATATTGGCTCTATTAGTCGCATTTTTTGGCATTATCGTCTACTTGAGCATTCGCTTTAAATTTGACTATGCCTTATTTGCGATCGCGGCTTTGTTTCACGACGTAATCATTACCGCTGGTATTTTTTCCTTACTCGGTTTAGTTTTGGGTATTGAAGCAGATAGCCTCTTTCTTGTCTCCTTACTGACGATTATCGGCTTCTCGGTTAACGATACGGTGGTTATTTACGATCGCATCCGCGAAAACATGGCAGCTAACCCCGATCGAACAATTAATGAAATAGTAGACAATGCCGTCAATCAGACTTTAGGACGATCTATTAATACTACCTTGACTACCTTGCTACCACTGTTGAGTATTTTCCTATTTGGCGGACAGACTCTTAAATTTTTTGCCCTAGCCTTAATTATTGGTTTTCTCTTGGGTGCGTACTCTAGTATCTGTATTGCTAGTACCCTTCTTGCTTGGTGGCGTAACCGTCAAGGAAATAATCCAGTTGCCGTTACCGATACTCCCGCATCAGAATAGTTATTAATTCAGAAAACAGAAACAAACTAAGAATGAGCAAAGTTCAATCTGATTTTCAAGATAAGGTTGCCAAACTTTATCAGCTATCTGTATATGGGCGTTGGCTATTTGTAGTTGCTAGTTGGCTCAGTTTGGGAGTCTATGCTTTATGGAATTTGAGAGCAGAAATTGCCATTGGTTTGGATTATTTTACTTGGGCAGCAGTGTATTACGGGTTGCATTTTAATTTTATACCAACTCTCTGCCTCGCTTTTTGTATTGGGGTGACAACTTCAGTCTTAGTTTGGCAAAGTCGCAATTCGATCTTGGGTTTACCTGCTGAGGAAAGACAGAAATTAGAAAAGCAGGTCAAAAAAATTATGGCAAAAGGGAATAAGCATCCTCTTTGGAAGTGGATTAATTCTTAATCTTATCTCGATCGTTTTTTTATAGATTCGATCGATAGAGATCGCATTTAAAAACTAATTTATAAGAATAATTAAGTAAATAAATATTAAGTCTACTATTGAGAATTGAATTACCAGTTTACGTAATTGTAGAATCGTGATATTTTGTTGAATATATCAACAATAAAATAAAAGTATGATGGGGTATTTCTTGTTGACGATTTTAAGTTTTTATTTATAATCTCTGCAGCCAAGGCACTGCGAAAGTTACGCTAATTTGAAAAAAACAAGATTTATCTAACTTAATAAAAATCCTACTTTTGTTTATTGACTATATATTTATACTCATTGACAGAAATACTGAGTTATCCATGACGAAAAGCGATCGTTAAGTCGCTACGCGACAATTTGTAATTATTAATTATTTGGTCATGGGCGATCGCGAACCTAATTTATACTTAGAAACGATCGAGTAATCGCTTATCAGACAAAGGTTACAGAACCGAGGAAATAACAATTGTTTTCGGAGAGTGACAGAAGAGGCTTGACAAATAACAAACGACAAATAGCAAACGACCAATAACACCTGAGATCCTGCATTGCTCCTAGGTCTATCAAAAAATGACTATAGATAAGGTTTCGATTATATTTGAAAAGCCAACGCCAATTAAAATAATATTTTTTTGGTAAAAACTTTATCTGATTGCAAATGACTGCTAATAAAAATAAGGCTAATCTCCAACCTCATTTAGCTACTTTAATCTTAGTGGGCATTGTATTTATAGGAGGATTAATTGTATTTTCTTGGGCGATGGGTTTAGGGGTAATTACTGATATTTTCAATTATCTAAACCTATTACAAGAAAATCCGCCAGTGTGGTTAGAAGTACCTGTGGAGATGGGCAGATTTTTACTGCTGCCGTCTGTTGTTATTTTTCTTCTAGTATTTATTATTACTAAAATATCTCCCCAACCTCGTGTTTGGTCGAGATTTACGACGATCGCGATTTTATTAATTTTAACCGTACGTTATGTTAAATGGCGATCGCTTTCTACCCTGAATTTAAGCAACCCTTTGGATGGAACTTTTAGTATTGCTTTATTATTATTAGAAATCTTTGTCATTTTTAACAGCAGCCTGCAGTTATTTCTAATGGTTAAAGTCAAAGATAATCGCCAAGAAAGAGACAAGTTAGCGATCGCAGTAATTGATGGTAGTTTTCAACCAACGGTAGATATTTTTATTCCTACCTACGACGAGGCAGAGTTTATTTTACGTCGGACTGTAATTGGCTGTCAGGCAATTGATTATCAATTTAAAACTATTTATATTTTAGATGATACTAGACGCTCTAATATTGCCAACTTAGCTCAAGAATTAGGTTGTGAATATATTACTCGGAGCAATAATACCCATGCCAAAGCGGGCAATATTAATCATGCAATTCCTCTAACTAAAGGAGAGTTTATTGCTTTTTTTGATGCGGATTTTGTGCCGACTCAGAATTTTTTAGAGCGAACTTTAGGACTATTTCAAGATGAAAAATTAGCTCTCGTTCAAACTCCTCAAAACTTTTATAACATCGATCCGATCGCTCGCAATTTGGGTTTAGAAGATATTTTAACTCCAGAGGAAGAAGTATTCTATCGTCAGCTACAGCCCATTAAAGATGCTGCGGGTAGTGTAGTTTGTGCGGGGACATCTTTTGTGATGCGACGATCGGCTTTGGAATCTATTGGCGGTTTTGTTACCGACTCCTTGAGCGAAGATTACTTTACGGGCATACGTTTATCATCTCAAGGTTATCGCCTGAGCTATATTGATGAAAAGCTTAGTGCGGGTTTGGCTGCGGAGAATATCGCCGATCATGCCAAACAAAGACTGAGATGGGCAAGGGGTACTTTACAGGCTTTCTTTATCAACTCCAACCCCCTAACTATTCCTGGCTTAAACTTTTTGCAACGGATGGCTCATTTAGAAGGCTTACTCCACTGGTTTTCTAGTGTTGCAAGTGTATTTTTTTTATTAATGCCCCTAGGTTATGCCTTTTTTGACATTATTCCTATTCGCGCCACTACCAACGAGTTTTTGTTTTTCTTTTTACCCTACTACATAACTAGACTGACAGTTTTCTCCTGGCTCAACGATCGCTCTCGCTCTGCCATCCTGTCTAATATTTACGGGTTAGTTTTAGCCTTTCCCCAAGCAATTACGGCAATTCAAGTGATGTTTAATCCTTTTGCCAAGGGTTTTGATGTCACTCCCAAAGGCACACAACGCGATCGCTTTTCTTTTAATTGGAAATTGGCATTCCCTTTATTAATCCTGTTTGTTTTTACTGCTATAAGTTTTTGGTCGAATATTTATGCCTGTATTTTAGCTGCCACAAACAAATATCCCGTCGAAGCAGAAACAATGCGCGGATTGAATCTCGGCTGGATTTGGAGTACTTATAATCTATTATCTTTAGGCGGTGCATTATTGATTTTATTAGATGTACCAAAGTTAAACTTATATGAATGGTTTAACCTCAGACGCTCGGTTAAATTAGAAGTAGATCTTTCAGGAGAAAGATCTCAAACTTATTGGGGAATAACTACCCGTATTTCTGAAATTGGTGCAGAGATTTCTTTGACCAAAAGTATTAAAGCTAGAAACCTTGGAGCGACTCTTCCCGTCAAGATTGCCATCCTAGAAGAAGATATTCACCTGAAAGGTAAAGTTGTTTCAACAGATATGGATGATGATTTTCAACTTGTCCGCATTGATTTTGAGACTCTGAGTCTGCAGACAGAAAGAAAATTAATTACTTTGTTGTATTGTCGCCCAGGACAATGGAAACGTAAAAATAGTCCGGGGGAATTATATTCTGTATGGCTGATGTTCAAAATTTTGTTGCGTCCCAAGGTATTGTTCGATCGCAATCCTAAAATCTATAAAATCGATGTGGGGCAAATGTAGGGATGTTATGTAAACCTGTCGGCTAAAAGCTAGAGTTTACATACAACACTTAAAAATTATAGTCATTCCAATTAATTTCCTCACGATTGACTAATTTTTCGTTAGTCG
>CAYXWE010000121.1:0-8408 GCA_964468145.1 uncultured Pleurocapsa sp. | reverse complement strand
TTTATCGGTTCTTGTATGACCAATATCGGACATTATCGCGCTGCTGCCAAAATCCTTGAAGGTGCAGGGGTAGTTAAAGGCAGACTTTGGATTTGTCCCCCCACTCGCATGGATGAAAAACAACTCCGCGAAGAGGGAGTATATGGGATATTTGCTGCTGCTGGCGCACGTACGGAAATGCCTGGCTGTTCTCTTTGCATGGGCAATCAAGCCCGCGTGGAAGATGAGTCTACTGTCTTCTCTACTTCTACTCGCAACTTCAACAACCGCATGGGTAAAGGCGCGCAAGTATATCTGGGATCTGCCGAACTTGCTGCTGTCTGCGCCTTGTTGGGTAAAATTCCTACAGTGGAAGAGTATATGGCAATTGTCAAAGAGAAAATTGCACCCTTTGAAGGAGATTTATATCGTTACCTAAACTTCGACCAAATTGAAAACTTTGAGGATGAAGGTAGAGTAATTCCCATCGAAGAGATGCCTAAGATTGAAGATATTTTAGGTATGCCCGTGTAGACCTCTCCCCCAGCCCCTCTCCTAACAGGAGAGGGGAATCTTTTTTAGTCTAAACTACATTAATGACTAAAGACTAATGACGAAAGACAGTTATAACCAATCTTTCTCTAGTTTCAAATAGGATTGCTATATTCGAGGGATTAAAGCAATAACTGTAGTAAGACAGAACCCACACTACCCATAAACTTACCCACATGACCTAATCCGCCTTCTCTTTTGGCTTCGTTTTCTTCCGCTTTTTGAATCAGAGCCATTTTTTCTTGAAAGTTTTTGGCTGTTTTGTGACCAAACTCGTGCTTTTGTTTTTTAAATAACTTGGCTGCTATTTGAGTATTTCTTTGCGCTTGGACTCGGCGATCGAAGTTATATTGAATAATACCCAAACCAAGATAAGCAGGGGCAAATTCAGGATCGAGTTTAATCGCTCGATTGTAGTGAGTTATTGCTGCATTATAATTACCGTTTTCAGCTTCCCTAACTCCCCAGCGATGAAATTGTTCTGCTGTGGCTGCAGTTTCATCTATGGCTTTGATACCTTCGACACGAGCAACATCTAGATCTACTCCCTCTAACTTAGCATTTGCCAAATAAGCATTGCGTAAATCCGTCCCTGTGAGATTTGCACCCGTAAGATTTGTTCCTGTTAAATTAGCACCATGCAAAGATGCGCCAGTAAGATTAGCACCTCGTAAATCTGCACCCGTTAGATTAGCCTGGGAAAGATTTGCGCCAACCAAATTTGCTTGAACTAAATTTGCACCAACTAAATTTACTTGGACTAAACCAGAATTACTGAGATCGCATTGAGAACATTGCTTGGTATTTAATAGTTGAGTCAAATCGCTCAAGTTTTCGCCGTGGATTGGTGTAGCAATAGCAATAGTAGATAAAGTGAGTATTGCAGTTAATAGTGGCAGTTTCATATACTTTAAAATAGAGCATTAAGATTCCGCCATTTTAGCCTTGATTATTTTATTTAGCCTCTGCAAAATGAAATCATGGAATTAGTTTTTAGGATCGAAAGCATCTCGCAATCCATCACCAATATAATTGATACTTAATACGGTTAAAAATATTGCCATTCCAGGGAAAAAAGCCATATAAGGAGCAGAAGTTAAAAAGTCTTTGGCTTCAAATAACATTCTGCCCCAGGTAGGAACATCGGGAGGAAATCCTAAACCAAGAAAACTTAGGGTAGATTCGGTAATAATTGCATTACCTACGGCTAAAGTAGCTGCCACAATAATCACGCTCAAAACATTAGGAAATAAGTGAATCCATATAAGTCTGCTGGGCTTGGCACCGATCGCTCTAGCTGCACTAACAAACTCCATTTCTCTCAGTTTGAGAAAATTTGCCCTCACCAATCTGGCTACGGACATCCAATTTAAACCGCCAATTAATAATACAATTAGAATAAATACACCTAATTCTGCTCCTGCAACTTGCTTCATAGCATCGCGGAACAAATAGACAATTAGTAGCAGTAAAGGTAATTGAGGTAAAGCTAAAAACAGATCGGTAATTCGCATCAAGATATTATCAATAATACCTCCATAAAACCCCGCGATCGCCCCTACTACAGTACCCAATAAGATTGCTACTAACATCGAAGCAACTCCTACAGCGAGAGAGACTCTACCTCCTTGCAAAATTCGCGCTAACTGATCTTGACCCAAGTCATTTGTCCCAAAAAGATGTTGCCAACTAGGAGGACTAGAAGCTGCCAAAAAATCTATTTTTTTAGCTGAAACCTGATAAAAAAAAGGAAGCAAAATAATTAATAAAATGACCAGAAGAATAAAAATCAATCCTAACACTGCAGTGCGATCGCGTTTAAATTTGCGCCAGCTATCTAACCACAAACTACTATTAACTGCCTGATTGTTTTTATTCATAGATAAACCAATAGAGTAGGGAAAATTCTAAGTAATCTTTCTTTCTGTTACTAAAGTGCAGCTAACCCAATTACCTTTCTCGTTGTAGGTACGCATTACCCGCTGTCTAATATTAGGCTGTAGCAACCATCCCATTTCCAAAACAAAATTATGTCCTAGTTTTACTTCCAGAGGACAATTACAAGATGCACCGTCGGGCAATAACATAACCTGACTGGGTAAAGGACTATTTTCAAACAATAATTTAGAACCTTCTATCCTGGCAACCGAACTGATATTTCTGTTTCCAAAAGATAATTTCTGTTCGATGTGGTTGTCGTCTGATTGACTTATTTGTAGATGACTAGAAAAGGTAGTTTCTTTACTTAGATCCGCATAGATAGTAATGGCTTCTCCTCGCCATTCTCCTAAAAGACTATCTACAGTTAAAATTGGTCTTTCTGGAATATTACTATCGGGTAACTTTTCCCTGATTAAAACTACTCGCTCTAATTTAGCCGAACCATTAAATAACACCACCATGCGCAAGCGACGAGTGGCATCGCCAAAGTCATTATCAATCAAGCCAAACTCGCCACCAAAAGTACTATATGGCCCCCACTGCATACTTCCCTGGGAAAAAGCACCATTAGGAAAGAAAAGTATACTACGATTGAGAGAATCGTAATCTACCACCACATCACGAGAAGGTTCGTCGGGAGGTAAATAACGCACTACCTGATGCACATTCTGGTTATCGTTTAATCCTTCTAGAGTAACCAAGGTTGGGGTGTCAGTTACTTCTTCTCCTTGAGGTGACATCCGGGTAAATGAGCCATGCCACTCGCCTAAGTTTTTTAGAAAAGAATCCCATTGAGAAATCATATATTAGTCTTTAGTTTTTATTTTTTAGTTTGCTCTATTCCGCTTACTCTGGCTTACCCCTAGCCAGGGTAAGCGCACCTTAACTTATTATCTATTTGTCAATTGAAGATTAATATATATCGAAGGTATAAGATTATTTGTCAGGTTTATAGCTTACAGCTATGAATACAATAATCCAGAAAGAAACCAATCCACATCGAACGTCATATATGAAAATCGTCTTTTTTGGTACTCCTCAATTTGCCGTTACTACTTTAGCTAAATTAATCGAACATCCCGATATTCAAGTTGTAGCAGTAGTGACCCAGCCAGATAAAATTAGAGGCAGAGGCAATAAGGTTTTGCCATCAGCAGTTAAGGAATTAGCCCTAAAACACAATTTACCAGTTTGGCAACCTTCTAGAATTAAAAAAGATCGAGAAACTATAGATAAACTACAAGCAACTCAAGCCGATGGTTTTGTGGTGGTAGCCTACGGACAGATATTATCGACTGAAATCTTATCTATGCCAAAATTGGGCTGCATTAACGTTCATGGCTCGTTATTGCCTAAATATCGTGGTGCTGCGCCAATTCAGTGGAGTCTCGTTAATGGCGATCGCCTGACGGGAATTACTACTATGTTGATGGACAAAGGAATGGATACGGGGGATATGTTGCTCAAGGCTGAAACGGAAATTTCTTTGCTGGATAATGCTCTGGATTTGGCGATCGCTTTATCCGAACGAGGAGCAGATTTATTGTTAGATACTCTATTTAAACTCCAACAGCAAGCAATTGCCCCTATTCCTCAAGATGAATCTCTGGCTACCTATGCCAGACTAATCGACAAGGCTGATTTTGCCCTTGACTGGTCTGAGACTGCATTAGAAATACACAATCGAGTTAGGGGATTTTTTCCTAACTGCACTGCCAAATTAGACAATAAAAAATTAAAAGTTCTGGCTACTGTACCTATTACTAAGAATACCCTTGCAGAGCTTCCAGAAGATTATCGAGTTTTGTCACCGCAAGACATCGATCTGGTATCTAAGGATGCTCGACCGGGGGAAATAGTTAAAAACCTCAAAAATTTGGGTGCTTTAGTGCAAACTGGTTCGGGTTTATTATTATTAACTAAAGTACAGATTGCAGGAAAACGCGCTCAGTCTGGTTGGGACTTTGTTAATGGAATGCGAATTACTCCAGGAACTAAGTTAAGTAATGGATAGCTTTGATTACAGCAGCAGAAACTTTCACCATAGTCGAAAGAGATTGGTAATAATAACAAGAAAGAACCTGTAGCGAAGGAGTTTCTTTATTTCATGGGATTCACTCTCATTTGTTGAAGTCCATCGATGCTTTCGGGTATGGGTTGGGCATTGCTGCTAAAAGGAGAATATGAGGCAATCATCATAATTGGTAGAGTCAAGGTAATAACCGCAACTCCCGTTCCTAAAACCCCTGCCCACCTATGACCAGGAGAATCTTCTGCTTTTCCTGGGCGTTGGCTAACTTCCATATATGTATGAGGTCAATCCGTTGATGTTTTGATAAATAGTTTAAAAAAGTAAGAATCAATAAAAAACTTAATTGTTTTTTATAATTCCTACCTATAATATACCCTTATATTTCCTTCGAGATCGTATATTCCATAACCAAGGTTATAAAATTTTAATTAAGATTTTTGAGAGAAAAATTTATGACAGCGCAGACAACAGGTACATTTGCTCATCGCTCTGTGCTTAGTAGAGAATCGATCGCAGGATTGGATGTTAAAGCGGGGGGTCACTATTTAGATGCAACCGCAGGGGGCGGGGGACATAGCGAGCTAATTTTGAAAGCTGCAGAAGATATCAAGTTAGTGGCAATAGATCGGGACGAAACTGCGATCGCATCGGCTAAAAGTCGATTGGCAGACTACTATCCCCAACAGTTAGAATTTTGGCACGGTAACTTTGCTGACTACCAGCCCGACAATAACTTGTTTGATGGCATCATTGCGGATTTGGGGGTAAGTTCTCCTCAACTAGATGTCGCTGAAAGAGGTTTTAGCTTTCGCGCTGAAGCACCTTTGGATATGCGGATGGATCGCTCTAGAGGAATTACCGCAGCGGAGATAGTCAACCACTGGAAAGAAGTATCTCTGGCGGATTTAATTTATGAATATGGCGAAGAAAGATTTTCGCGACGTATTGCTAAAAAAATTGTGCAGCAACGCCCTTTCCGCACTACCACCGATTTGGCAAAGGCGATCGCCTCTACCGTACCAGGAAAATATCGCCATGGTAGAATCCATCCTGCTACCCGAACTTTTCAAGCTTTGCGCATCGAAGTCAATCAAGAATTAAAATCATTAGAGAAATTAATCGAGGTTGCCCCTAGCTGGCTCAAACTAGGGGGGATCGTTGGTATTATTAGCTTTCATAGTTTAGAAGATCGCATTGTCAAGCATCGCTTTCGCGGAAGCAAACTATTGCAAGTAATTACTAAAAAACCGATTGTTGCCCAACCAGACGAACAACGGTCAAATCCGCGATCGCGATCGGCCAAACTACGATTTGCCCAACGCATATCAGAACATAAGTAATTAAGTCTGTGCGATCGTCTCCTTGTTCCTTTAGGAGTCTTCTTCTGCTACAGCGTCAACACAAAGAGCATTAACTTCTGGTTTAGAGAGAGTAATTATTTTATCTTGTATCATAATTTGTACAGTACCCCGATCTAAAGCCAATTCTAGGACAACAAAACGAGTGCCTAGAATCAATCCTTTAGAAATCAAGCTACCTGCATAACCGCCGTAGGTTCGACTATATCCTGCTACGATTCCCACTGAACCTACAGGTAATTCAAAAATATTATTACTTATTTTCATAATCCTGTTTAACTAACTTTAACCGCTACGATCTGATGGGCAATTTTTGCACCCATACCGATTAACTTGTCATTGTGGCTGAGTAGCACCGAACCATTTTTGGTCTTGTTAATTAGCTCAACAACTGCGCCAGTCTTAATTTGGAGACTTTTCAATTGATGGGCAATCTCCTGTGAGGTTTCGATTTTTGTAATTTTGAGAGAGTCTTCTACGCTAGCCTGGAAAATCGTATTGTTAGCAGGATTGTGCAATTGTTCTCCCGCACCAGATACAGAATTATTCGTAGAATCGCCAATAAAAATAAATTCTTGAAACCGCTTTGTTTTAGACAATCGCCTAATGGGAAGGTTTATATCAGGAATCATAGAAGCTGCAAATTTATTGATAGTAATTATTAATTAGAGATTACTATTATAGATATATCGCGATCGGTACTTGTTGACAATCTTTATGAAATAGATTTAATAATTTTTCTATGATTGAGGATCTCAAATAAATTCTACTATCCTCAGGGACACGGACATCGGGTAGCCGAGCAAGGCCCAAGAGAGTGTTTTTCGCAAATGTATTAGGATTGCTATATCATGTTTATTTATTATGGGAATTAGAAGAAAGGGCGTTGCTAAATTGTAATACTGTCGAGCATTTGTCGATCTAGTCTTGTCTCTAATCGATAGCCAATGAAACCTTTTTATCGTTCGATTTTAATTACAATTGGGACTGTTTTAGGCTTGTGGCTGATATTTGAAGCCACAGCCCGATTATTTGCGGAAACGCTCTGGTTTCAGGAAGTCGATTATCTAGCGGCATTTATTACTCGTCGCCTCAGCCAATATGTTTTGTGGTTTTTGGTGACAGGGGTTTCGGGGTTATTTTTAGGAATTAATCTTTGGTGGGCAAATCGCTGGCAATGGCAATGGCTGAAGAAAGATAATTGGTACGATGTCGGCATTCCTTATTTACCCCAGCTAAAGCAGTTGTCTAGTTCTAAAGAAGCTCAAATCAGCTTGGGAGAAAAATTATCCCCCAGATATTACGCCAACCAAAAAACCTATTCCCCTCGTTTAAAATTACCTTTATTATTACTCGCTGCGATCGCCTTAGCGGTAGCTTTAATTTTACTTGGGTTGCACTATACTAATATCGCCCTAGGGGTTTGGCAGACAAGTTATCAATTGCCCAAAATAGCCTTAAATTTATCTACTGCCAGGGATGTTGGGGAGTTAAAAAGCCTGATTGGAGTTTATTTCAGGCAATTTGCAATTTTTATCGGCGCAGTCTATTTTTTGTTAGGGAAACCCCGCACTAGTTTAATTGCGATCGCATCCGTAATTAGTTTAGTTTTTGGTTTGATTGCTGCAGGAAATTGGTCGAAAGTGTTGCAGTTTTTCAACCCTTCGGGCTTCAATTCTGTCGATCCTCAGTTTCAAAAAGATATCGGGTTTTACATCTTTCGTTTACCCCTGTGGCAGTTAGTTGAATCTTGGTCGATTGGTTTATTTTGTGCGACCTCGATCGCCTGTGCCTTATATTATTTACTATCGGGTAATAGCTTGTCAGAAGGTCGTTTTCCTGGCTTTTCTAAAGCTCAGTTGCGTCATTTATCCTTTTTGGGCGTGGGGATGATGCTAAGTTTAGCCCTACGACATTGGCTCAATCGTTTCGATTTGCTTTATGCTTCTCGCGGGGTAGTTTATGGGGCGGGATATACCAATATTAAAGTTCAATTACCTATAGAAATATGTCTGACAGTAGTAGCGATCGCCAGCGCATTGTGGTTATTGTATAAAGGCTTGACTGGCTATCGTAATCTACAAATTCAACGGCGAAAATTTAAAAGAATTATTTTTCTGATCTTGCCCTTTAGCGTTTACTTACTCATCTTTTCTCTGAGTAATGTATTTAGTGCTACAGTGCAGCGTTTGGTAGTGCAGCCCAATGAATTAGTCAAAGAAAAGCCTTATATCGAGCGCAGTATCGCCATGACTCGCCAGGCTTTCAATCTCAATGCGATCGAAGCAAAAACCTTTAATCCTCGCGGAGAACTAACTGCCCAAAATATTCAAAACAACGACTCCACAATTGAAAATATTCGTTTGTGGGATACTCGCCCGATTCTGCAAACCAATCGTCAACTCCAGCAAATACGTCCTTACTATCAGTTTCACGATGCGGATATCGATCGCTATCTTTTGAGTGAAGAAGATCCCATTACCCAAGGAGATAAGCAACAGGTAATTATTGCAGGTAGAGAATTAGACTACCGTCAGGTAATTGAT
>CAYXWE010000120.1:0-8414 GCA_964468145.1 uncultured Pleurocapsa sp. | reverse complement strand
TTAGCCCTTCTCCTTCAGATACAAACAAGATTATTGGCGAAAACTACAGCATACGTCGCAACCTTCTCATCAAATTCACTCAGGACGATCTAGATCAAACAGTTGATTTAAATCTGCTTTTGCAGAAACGTTTTCGGGGTTTAATTACTGTTCGTACTTTAACAGGAACTCATGTTACTCCTTTAAATCAAAAAATTACTTGGAAAATGGGCGAATTATTCACTCCCATTGATGCAGTAGGGCAGTGGTTCAATCAGGGAATATCTCGTAATTTAGACCAATTACAGCAAGAGGTTGTACTTTGGCTCAATCCAATGTCAGCTTTTTAAAGTTCATAATAAGCATAATATTCACCCAATATAAATGGATGTAATAGCTTCGCTTTTGCTCATTATAGAATAGAGTATTTTAAGCTAATACGTGACTCGAACTTTACGAAAACTTTAAATCAAAATTAGATTTTTTTATTTACAATAAGCATAACAAAAAGCTAACAGTTACCGCTTGGTAATATGACTTAGCACAAACAGCAAAACTATTGCATTTTATTTAAACCTTATACGCTCAAAGCGGGGAACAATTATGAAAGTCGCCTTTCTTGCTGGTGGTTTAGGTACTAGAATTTCGGAAGAAACAGAAAATAAGCCCAAGCCAATGGTTGAAATTGGCGGACAGCCAATTCTGTGGCACATTATGATGCATTATCATCAGTATGGTTTCAAGGATTTCACAATTGCCTTGGGCTATAAGGGTGCCGTCATCAAAAAGTACATGGTGGACTATTGCGCTCTCAACAGCAACCTAACTGTTGGTCTGCGTAATGGTGAGGTGATAACTCACGGTGGTTATCAACTCGATTGGAATGTGGATTTAATCGATACGGGATTAATGACCAACACGGGCGGACGCATCAAGCGTCTTGCTCCTTACGTTGGTAGAGAAACCTTCATGTTGACCTGGGGTGATGGTGTTTCTAATATTAATCTACACGAATTATTAGCTTTTCATCGTTCTCATGGAAAACTGGCTACTTTAACTGCGGTTCGTCCTCCTGCACGTTTTGGACATTTAGATTTGGATGGAGACCAAATTACAGAGTTTTCGGAAAAACCTCAAACGAAAGAAGGCTGGATTAATGGAGCTTTCTTTGTCTTAGAGCCAGAAATTTTTGACTATATAGATGGCGACGAAACTCAATGGGAAAAAGAACCCTTAGAGAGACTAGCCAGAGATGGACAATTAATGGCATATAAGCATGACGGTTTCTGGCAATGCATGGATACTTTAAGAGACAAACACCGTTTAGAAGCTCTTTGGGCTAGCGGTAACGCACCTTGGAAAACTTGGGAGGATCAAAAATATGAAAATACTGGTGACTGGTCACAAGGGATACATCGGAACCTTAATGGTGCCAATGCTTCTCGACAAAGGGTATGATGTCGTCGGTTTAGATACTGACTTATATGCTAGAAGTACCTTTGGTTCGGGAATTATCGAGATTCCCGAACTAAAAAAAGATATTCGAGATGTAGAGCTACAGGATTTAGAGGGATTTGACGCTGTATTTCATTTAGCTGGTCTGTCTAACGATCCTTTAGGTAATCTCAATCCCAAACTAACGGAAGAGATTAATTATTTGGCTTCAATTGAAATTGCTAAATTAGCTAAAAAAGCTGGGGTCAAACGCTTTATTTTCTCTTCATCTTGCAGTAACTATGGTGCGGGGGGTCAAGATTGGCTCAATGAAGAGTCCGATTTTAATCCAGTTACTCCCTATGGGGTTTCTAAAGTAAAGGTAGAACAGGAGGTTAGTCAGTTAGCTGATGATAACTTCAGTCCTACATTCTTGCGTAATGCTACTGCTTATGGAGTATCTCCAAGGTTGAGATTTGACCTAGTGCTAAATAACTTGGTAGCCTGGGCGTTTACCAAAGGCTTGGTCTACATTAAAAGTGATGGCACTCCTTGGCGACCCATAGTACACATCGAAGACATTTCTAGAGCATTTATTGCAGTACTCGAAGCTCCAACAGAACTGGTACACAACGAAGCGTTCAACGTTGGGCGTAACGAAGATAATTATCAGATTCGCGACCTAGCGCAAATTGTCAAAGAAACTGTACCCAATTGTCGGGTTGAATATGCCCCCGACGCTGGTCCTGACAAGCGTTGTTATCGAGTTGACTGCAGCAAAAGAGCTAAAGTATTTCCTAATTTCAAACCTCAATGGAATGCGCGAAAAGGAGCAGAAGAACTTTATCAAGTATATCAAAAAGTTGGTCTAACTTTGGAGGAATTTGAAGGTACTAAATACCAAAGGATAGCCCACATTAAATATTTAATAAGTAATGAATTATTAGATGGGGAGCTACGCTGGCAGACAGAAAAGTTGACGACCATATAATAAATTTGATTGCAAGATATTAGGCAGTTAAATTATTAAAAAATAAAGAAGTGTCTAATTCTTGAATCAAGAGAAAATCGGGCAGCCTTAAACTGATTGTCCGATTCATATAGTTGGAAATTAAATTATTAAGCGTAAAAATTTATAGTTATGAATCGAGAACAGTCTAGTTGTCTCTCTTGTGGTAACTCCACTTTGGAATCAATTGTATCTTTCGGGTATACCGCGTTAGCTGATAATTTACTTACTAGAGAGCAATTAGATTTGCCAGAGTATACAGCACCTCTGGATTTAGCTTTTTGTCCTGAGTGTGGTCTGGTACAAATTACTGAAATAGTGCCACCTGAAATTTTATTTTGCCAAGATTATCCTTATTTTTCTTCAGTATCTGCATCTCTACTCAAGCATTTTG
Organism: uncultured Pleurocapsa sp.; assembly: GCA_964468145.1. GTDB lineage: Bacteria > Cyanobacteriota > Cyanobacteriia > Cyanobacteriales > Xenococcaceae > Waterburya. Next base: position 5,598 of record CAYXWE010000120.1, on the reverse strand, counting down.
GCGATAGTGCCAAAAATTTAATCGAAACTCGAAATTTAGATAGTAATAGCCTCGTTATTGAAGCAGCCAGCAACGACGGCTATATGCTTAAAAACTTCGTTGACGAAGGTATTCCTGTTTTGGGAATCGATCCTGCATCGGGTCCTGTAGATGCAGCTATCAAAGCAGGGGTTAACTCTATCTGTACTTTTTTTGGCAAGGAGTTGGCTCAAAAGTTACAGGATGAAGGCAAACAGGCTGATGTATTTTTAGCTAATAACGTCTTAGCCCACGTTCCAGATCTAAATGGCTTTGTAGAAGGTATTTCAATTTTACTCAAAGACACTGGAGTAGCGGTAATCGAAGCTCCCTATGTTGTCGATTTAGTAGAAAAGTGTGAATTTGATACAATTTATCATCAGCATTTGTGTTACTTTTCAGTTACAGCTTTAGATAAATTGTTTAGAAGGCGTTCATTGTATATAAACCAAATCGAACGTACCAAAATACATGGTGGTTCTTTACGTTTGTATATTGAGCCAATCGAAGCAGTAGAGGAATCGGTTACATCTTTACTAAAAGCAGAACGACAGTCTCAAGCAGATAGTTTAACCTACTATCGCGATTTTGCCGAGCGCGTGATGGCTTTTAAATATTCTCTTCTAGATATTTTGTGGGATCTCAAAAAACAAGGCAAAAAAATTGTTGGTTATGGTGCTGCTGCTAAGGCAACAACAATGCTCAATTATTTGAGAATTGACAAAACCTTATTAGATTATGTAGTGGATCTCAATTCCTTTAAACACGGTCGTTATATGGGTATCAATCATTTACCTATTTTTCCTCCTAGCAAGCTTTTAGAAGAGCGACCAGATTATGTTTTAATCTTGGCCTGGAATTTTGCTGAAGAAATAATAAAACAACAGCAGGAATATCAGTCTGGTGGTGGCAAATTTATTATTCCGATTCCCGAGCCAAAAATTGTTTAGCTAGCAAGGCAGGATCTCATATAACGAGGCAATTGCCGATCTAATTTAGCTAATAAAGCTGGTTGAGCTATACCAAGCTCGATTTACTGATATTTTAAATGTTAAATAAAAAACTGATTCTCAATATTTGTGAAGGAGTGTTTATATCGTGGTACAAAATTTAATTCCTAACACCGAAAAACTAGAACTAAAGCCCAAAAAAGTAAGGCATTGTTGTCCTAATTGCGGTCATCATGAACTTTCAGTGTTCTACGAAGTGAAAGATGTTCCCGTTCACAGTTGCTTAATGATGTCTAGTCAGACAGAAGCTGTTAATTTTCCCAGCGGTGATGTAGTTCTAGGATTTTGCGATCGCTGTGGCTTTATAACCAATACTGAATTTGATGCTAAGTGGTCTGCTTATGCTCCTAACTACGAAGATCAGCAAAGCTATTCCCCTACTTTTAACAAATTTTCTTTAAAGTTAGCCAACCACTTAATCGATAAATACGACCTTCACAATAAAGACATTATTGAAATTGGCTGTAGCAAAGGTGATTTTTTATTACTACTATGCGAATTAGGAAATAATCGCGGAGTGGGCATCGATCCCAGTGTCGTTCCTGGTAGAGTACAAAGTGAAGCAGCCGATCGCGTTACTTTTATTCAAGACTACTACTCAGAAAAACACGCAGAGTATGTCGGCGACTTTATTTGCTGTCGTCATACTTTAGAACATATTCAGCCTACTTCTGAGTTTATTAAAACCGTCCGTAAGTCTATTGGCGATCGCGATACGGTAGTTGTTTTTGAAATTCCCGACAATACTAGAGTCTTGAAGGAACAAGCGTTTGAAGATATTTATTACGAACACTGCTCTTACTTTAGTCCTGGTACATTGGCTCGTTTGTTCCGCAACAGTGGGTTTGAAGTAACCGATTTATATTGCGACTATGGCGATCAATATCTCTTGATCGAAGCAAAACCAGTGGCTATACCTTCATATAAGCTTCATCCTTTTGAAGAAACTGTAGAAGATGTGGCTCAAGATGTACGTTTATTTAGCGATAAAATTGCGGATAAATTAGAGTATTGGAAACAGTATTTAGAGGATGCTCAAGCCAAGCAAGAAAAAGTAGTAGTTTGGGGTTCTGGCTCTAAATGTGTTGCTTTTCTCACTACTTTAAAAACTGTTGATAAAATCGAATATGCAGTGGATATCAATCCTCACCGCCATGGTAAGTATATTCCTGGAGTTGGTAAAGAGATTATGTCTCCAGAATTTCTTAAAACCTATCAACCCGATAAGGTGATTATTATGAATGCTATTTACACCGAAGAAATTAGCGCGATGCTAGCGGACATGGGCGTACAGGCTGAAGTGGTAGCACTTTGACATATAGCATTTAACAATTAACATTTAGCATAGGGAGGCGAATATTTTCGTCTCTTTTGTTGTTTTTGCTCTTAAAAATAAGAGTAATCTAAAATTTAGTTTCTATGTATAACTATATTATTGTTGGTGGTGGGATTGTTGGTTTGTCAACGGCGATGGCTTTAAGTCAGCGTTTTCCTTCGGCTAAAATCGCTTTGCTAGAAAAGGAATCTTCTTGGGCTGTTCATCAGACAGGACATAATAGCGGTATTATTCACTCTGGTATTTACTATAAGCCAGGGAGTTATAAAGCCAAGCTTTGTCGTCAAGGCAATCAGTCGATGGTGGCTTTTTGCCAAGAACACGGTATCGATTATAAAATTTGTGGAAAGGTAATTGTCGCTACAGAAGAATTTGAATTACCTTTGTTAGATAATCTTTATGAGCGAGGTATTGCTAACGGGCTAGAGATTAAAAAAGTAACCCCCGAACAAGTTAAAGAAATCGAACCCTATGTTAGCTGTTTGGCTGGAATTTGGGTTAAGTCTACGGGGATAGTAGATTATAAACAGGTCTGTTATAAATATGCAGAAATCGCTCAAGATCGTGGTGTAGAGCTACATCATGATACCTGCGTTACAGGAATTAAATCTACTCCTGAAGGTTATATTATTGAAACTAATAAACAAGAATATCAGACAGAGTTTTTAATCAACTGTGGAGGTTTATATAGCGATCGCCTGACTGAGTTAGCCCAAGAAAAAGCACCAGCTAAAATCGTTCCTTTCAGGGGTGAATATTATCAGCTAACCCCCGAAAAGAACTATTTAGTTAACGGGGCAATTTATCCCGTACCCAATCCCAATTTTCCTTTTTTGGGAGTACATTTTCATCCTGGTGTAGATGGGAGAGTTTATGCAGGACCAAATGCAGTGTTGGGTTTTAAACGAGAAGCCTATAACAAATTTGATTTCGATCTTAAAGACTTTTGGGATACCATGACCTATCCTGGTTTTTGGAAACTAGCAACCAAGTATCCTACAGAAGGTTTACAAGAAATGATTCGCTCTTACAGTAAATCAATTTTTGTTCGCAGTTTGCAAAGATTGATTCCTGAAGTGGAAGCAGAGGACATTGTCCCTACTCTTGCGGGTGTTCGGGCCCAAGCTTTAAAAATCGATGGTTCGATGGTAGAAGACTTTTTGATTCTTAGTCGCGATCGCGCTCTTCACGTTTGTAATGCTCCTTCCCCTGCTGCTACCGCTTCGGTGGAAATTGGTAAGCAAATCGTAGCCCAGATACCAGAAGCTTGTTAAAAGTATCAAAGCCAATTATTAAGATATATATCTTAAGCAAGAAGACGAGTAGAACACGAATGCAGCATCATAAGGTGCTGCATATTTTTTTGCCTGTCCAGCAAAAATCGTCAATATTTAGACTAAATGTTACTCAGATTATAAAAATATGATTCCCTCCTGGTTAATAATTGGTATTGTTACCCTAGCTATTCCTTTTAGCTGCAATCGTTTGATTTCTAGTCGAGATTTTCGCTGGTTTAAACGTCTGCGTCGTCCTAATTGGTTAATTTTTGAATGGGCTATTCCGATTATTTGGACAGTTGTATTTATTTGTGGTGCTTGGTCAGCTTATAATGTTTGGTCTGCTAATCCAGGAACAATTTCTACCTGGTTATTAATGGCTTTGTATGTAGTAGTAGAAACAGCAATCTCACTTTATACAGTGGTGATGTGCAAAACTCGCAGCCTAAAGGTAGGGACAATAATTGGCGGTACTGGTTTTTTCTTGGGGGCGATTTTGGCAGTAGCAGTCTTACCTATTTCTGGTACTGCGTTTTGGCTGTTGATGCCCTATTTACTATGGAGTCCAGTTGGAACTTTTGTAACTTGGCAGATGATGCAGCTTAACCCCATGGATGCTTAAGAGTTATTTTTCCACATTATCTTCATGTTTAAATACTAATGATTCCTTTATTCACCGCTACCCCTAGATATATTACCCGTGTTAAATATCTATTGCGGTTCATTGAACGCAAACTGCATTTCAAAAAACTTTGGGAAAAAGATAATGGTAACTGGAAATGGATCAAAGAAAAGCCCACTCCCATTGCTAGTCTAAATCGTAGTTTGTGGCGATTATCTGTCCCTAGTTTTAGCTTTCATTTTATGCTGAGTTTATCAGCAATTATCTCGACTTTGGGGCTGTTGGCAAATAGCGTGGCGATTATTATTGGGGCGATGATTATCGCGCCCTTAATGGGGCCGATTATTGGCATGGCTTATTCTGTCGCGATGGGAAATCGTAAGCTACTACGTCGCTCTAGTTTGACTTTGTTTAAAGGGATAATTTTAACTGTTGTTGCTTCTTGGTTTACCGCTTCAATTATTGGTTTAGAAACAGTAGATTCTGAAATTCTTTCTCGCACCAATCCTACCTTATTAGACTTTGGGATTGCCATGGCAGCAGGCTTGGCAGGAGCTTTTACTCAGACTCGACGTAGTATTGCAGATGCAATTCCTGGGGTAGCGATCGCCGTAGCTTTAGTACCTCCTCTGAGTGTAATCGGAATTGGTTTGGGACTAGGAGAAAACCATATTGCTTTTGGCGCGTTTCTACTATTCTGTACTAACTTAATTTGTATTATCTTTTTTGGTAGTTTAGTATTTCTATTTCAATCTTATGGCAACTTAGAACGAGCAAAGAAAGGTTTAGCGATGTCTACGGTGGTAATGTTTATTTTAGGTATTCCTTTAACTCTTTCTATGCGGGAATTGATTATCAAGAAAAATGTTACTTCTCAAATTGAAAATTTAATTGTCGCGGAAACAGATACCTTTGACAATGCCGATCTCGATCTAATTACGGTGATTCCCCGCAGAAAATCTTTACGGATTAAAATTGATGTTGCTGCCCCTCTCGACTCTATTTCTCAAGCGGATATCGATAGTTTAAGAAAGTTTCTTACTCAAGAAATTGGACAACCAATTGACTTACGAGTTGAAATTATTCCCATGCGAGTTATTGAATCTCCTCAAGATGAGAATTAGGTGTATTACTGTGTATTTATTAATTTAGTTACTAATTTGAAATGAAATTCGTTTTAGATCCCGATATTTTAGTGAAGATAGATCGGATGAAGCGTAGAGTGCGCTGGCAAGATACTGCGCTCCAAGAACGGGCAATCTCTCAAACTAAATTAGTCATTGACGATCGCGACACGGATAATCCTAATTTTTCTTTTACCGTAATTGGTGATAG
>CAYXWE010000119.1:0-8490 GCA_964468145.1 uncultured Pleurocapsa sp. | reverse complement strand
ATATTCAATAGTTTTGCCTTCCTTTTTGGCGCGATGGAGGGCAGTGTTGAGGGGCAACTGCAAGGGGTGTTTCACCATGCGGGTTACATCGGTCAAGATCTCACCCTGTTGGGGCTGCAAAACCTGACTGGAGTCGCCATATAGATGGAGCAATCGATTATCGTCGCTGACAATTAAAACCACAGAACTGGATTTATTTAATAGTCGCTGGAGACTGAGTTCTGCAATTGCTTTGGTTGGAGAGGGGATGGGGGGATTATAATTGCGTACTATAGAGTTAGTCAAAGGTTTGGCGAAACCTCGATCCGCGATGGGCAGCCTAATATTCCGTCGTTTTTGATATATTTTCCATTTTTTATCTATGGCAGTAAACTCTGATTCATATTCCCCCACTGATTCTGCTTCTCCTAGAAATAGTATCCCCTGAGAACGCAGGGAAAAATGGAAGTTGCGTAATATCTGTAGCTGTAGATTCGACTGCATATAAATCAAAACATTACGACAGCTAACAAAATGAAGGCGGGTAAATACTGCATCTTTGGCTAGATTGTGAGAGGAGAAGATCAGTAACTCTCGAATCTTTTTGGTAATTTGATAGCTATTATCATTGGGGACAAAGTATCTTTGTAAACGTTCGGGAGAAATATCTTTAGCAATGGATAAGGGATAAATACCCGCCGAGGCAATTTCTAAAGCAGCGCGATCGATGTCCGTAGCAAAGATTTTGACTCTCAACCTCTGAGAATCGTTCTGTAGGGCTTCATGCACCAAAATAGCCAAGGAGTAGGCTTCTTGCCCCGTAGAACAGCCAGCGATCCAAAATCTCAGTTCTGTGTTTGGTTCTGCTTGTGCGATTATGCTGGGTAAGATCTGATTCTCAATAGTTTCCCAGGCAGAGCGATCGCGAAAAAAGTGAGTGACATTAATCAATAAATCCGAACACAATATTTTTCGTTCTTCTTTAGAGTCGTGCAAAACCTGAATGTAACTGGGAATATCTTCGAGATTATTAATCAAACGACGGCGATGAATGCGCCGTGACATAGTGGTGGTTTTATATTGGGAAAAATCAATTTTCTCTGAGTCTAGTAAGATGGAGGAAATTTTTTTTAAACTCGAATGGGTAACCAGGGAATCTACTGTCGATTCTGCTGCCGAAGCATCATAGGGAGAAACAATACACTGGTGTATTAATTTTGCCAATTCCCGAACGGGCAAAATTTGATTGACTACTCCCGTGGCTACTGCACTCAAAGGCATTCCATCAAACTGGGCGGTGCTGGGTTCTTGGACTAAAGCTATTCCTCCCGCTTCGTTGATAGATCGCAACCCATGGGTGCCATCGCTACCCGAACCAGATAGTATGACCCCGATCGCTTTTTCTTGGTAATTTTTGGCCAGGGAAGTAAAAAACAGATCGATGGGGAAATTTATCTCGTGCTTAATTTTCTTACGCTCTTGCAGTTTAAGGATATTGGCTTCCACTATCAGATTTTTACCAGGAGGAATCAGAAATATGGAGTTGGGTTTTAGCTCCATGCCTTGAGTAACCCGATATACCGCCATTTCTGTGTGTCGCTCTAGCAATTCCTTCATCAAGCTCTTGAAATTAGGCGATAAATGCTGAATAACTACAAAAGCTGCCCCACTATCAGCAGGGAGATGGGAAAACAATTCTTCTAAGGCTGTCAATCCTCCAGCGGATGCACCAATACCCACTACAAAGAGGTTCTTATCTAGTCGATCTCGGTGCAGGGAATTATCTTGCGGTTCGGGAGTAGAGCTTGATGGCATATCTCAGCAATAAAACAGAAAACCAGTATGATTAATAGACTAATGGGCGCAAGTAATTTTCAGGATCGTAAGTCGATCGTTTTTTGTCATTTGTTCTTTGTAGCATTTTTATGGGATTAATATAGACGATATTTAATGCTCTGGCGATTTTTTACTATTTTTTAAGATCGATTTATAGTAAAAGAGTATTTTGTAAGAGAGTAAATAGTACTGTGTCTCGTTTTATTTCAATTATTTTCAGCTTAATTATTACCCTGTCGGGCAGCTTGATTTTTATCGAGCCTGCAATGGCTGCGATCGGGCTTAATAACGGTCAACTATCATCTTGTCCCGAATCTCCCAATTGCGTTGTCAGTCAAAATGGCGATGAAGCTCACGGGATCGCAGCTATCCCCTATACAGGCGATCGCGCTACTGCCAAAGAAACTTTATTAAAAGTACTATCGGTTGTTCCCCGTACTGAAGTCGTAGAAAATACCGATAACTATATTCATACCGAATCTACTAGTCGTCTGTTTAAATTTGTCGATGATGCAGAATTTTATTTTCCTGAAGATGAAAACATCATTCACGTTAGATCTGCTTCTCGCGTAGGGGAATCAGACTTGGGAGTTAACCGCCGACGCATCGAACAAATCCGTCTAGCAATGGAAGATCTTGGAGTATAAATAAATAAATGAAAACATCTACCCCCGCCAAGCAGATCGCTAAAGTTAGCAAACTGCGTCGTATTAGTCGCATCCTAGATAGTGCTGTTACTATACCTGGGACTAAACTAAGCTTTGGATTAGATCCAATTTTGGGTTTGCTTCCTGGGGGTGGAGATACGATTACTGGGGGAATATCTGCTTATATTGTCATCTCCGCTGCCAGAATGGGTATTCCTCGCGAAATATTGGGTCAAATGGTAGGGAATATTATTTTAGATTCTTTGGCAGGAACTATTCCCATATTGGGAGATCTATTTGATGTTGGTTGGAAATCCAATATCAAAAACATCGAGCTATTAGAAAAACATTTAGAAATTGCCGAACCTAGCAAAACAGATACATTATTTATCCTCGGTTTAATTTTATTGTTAGCAGTTATTGTTCTGGGGTTTGCAACTATCACTTTCTTTTCTGTTAAATTTTTCTGGGGTTTAATCTCCCAGTAGAAAATTTAAATCCAATAACCAATAGACATATGCGCAATGCAGAATATCGGGTGTCACTCATTTAATAGTTTTTTGTCATTTGTCTTTTGTCTTATGTCAAAAACTTATGGCGACTCAGGACTTATGCCCATAGGTCTAATGACCAACAACCAATGACCAATAACCAATGACTAACAACCAATAACTAATATAAAACGGAGGCTATTCAATTGAAAACGGCTGCAATGCTAACTACTAATAACCCATCGCCTGGGAGCAACCTCACCACAACCAACCTCTTAGTAGTATTTGCCGAGTTTCTGGATATAGATGTTAGTGCGGGGGATGCTGCTGCCGACACCCTCAAAACCTATACCCGTCAACTGCAGCAATTTTTGCGCTGGTGCGATCGCCACAATATCGATCCCGTGACTATTACTAAAAACGATGTTAAAAAATATCGTCGTTGGATGATCGATCGCCAGAAATATAAGCCAGCCACAATCTCACTCAAATTAGCAGTGGTGCGCCGTTTTTATCAGGCTGCGGTAGAAAAGGGTTTACTTTCAATCAATCCTGCTGCGGGAGTCAAGCCACCAAGGGATAAATTCGATCCTGCAGAAAAAATTACTTATTTAGAAAGGGGAGAAGTAGAGACTCTCCTGGGCAGTATTCCCCAAGATGGTACTTTAAAATCTGCCAGAGATCGAGCCATGTTAGCAATTATGGCACTAGAAGGAACAAGAACAGTCGAACTACACCGCGCGGATATTTCTTGTTTGGTAAGACAGGGGCAAAACTTAGGGGTGAGAGTAGAAGGAAAAAGAAAAGTTCGGGTTGTGCCTCTTACCCCTGACATTGCCAGTATGCTAGTGCAGTATCTGCATCTGCGGGAATCTCAGGGCGAAGTATTAAAACCAGATCGACCATTGTTTGCGGGGGTGGGCAACAACTCGCGGGGAAAAAGAATATCTCGTCGGGGTATTAGAACAATTGTTGATAAATACCTCAAGCAGACTTCTCTCAAACATACCCCTGGTAGAACCATTTCTGCCCACAGCCTCAGACATACCGCTGGTACGCTGGCATTGCGATCGGGTGCAGATTTGCGTCAGGTACAAGATTTATTGGGACATAGCGATCCGCGCACTACTTCGATCTATACTCATGTAGGCGATCGCTGGGAAAACAACCCCGCACTCAAACTTAATATTAATATTCCCTCAATTTAGCTCAAAAGCTAGCTAATTTAATTTTCTAGAGTGTGAATAAATTTGGCTAACATCTCAACTTGACTTGCCATATCGTGTTTTTCCTGTATTATTTTATAGGCTCGTTCTGCTCTCGATTTAGCTTCTTCTGGATTATCTAACAAATGTAAAATTGCTTTTTGCAATCCTTTTGCATCCCCTGGTTGGATAGTCATTACTGCTTTTTCATCTGTGAGATATTCAGCAAGCCCCGTAGTACGCACGCATATAACGGGTTTTTTACAAGACATGGCTTCCAACAAAGCTGTGATACCTGCAGCACCATTATTTTCTTTAAGACAAACTACGACAAGATCGGCATCATGATAAAGCTCGACTAATTCTGGTAGCTGATATTTTTTATTAGTCATATTTGGTGGCATAACTTTAGGAAAAGCTTTAGCTTGTCTCGAAAAAAATTGGGAAAATCCTGCAACTTTTACATCTACATCTAGGGTTGCTGTAGCTTCAGCTAAAGGACGATAATCGCGCTGTTCTAAACCCACACTAACAATTAAAGGTCGTTTTTTTGTATATAAATTTGTTTTTGGAGTAAAATAATTACTGTCTATAGAATGTCTAATAAAAAAAACTTCTGACTCAGCAAACTTCAAATAATTATGTAAGAATTTTTGATTTGGGCGAGTATTAGTGACTGCTAAATCTGTGAAATTGGCAATTTTTAAAAGTTTTAAAACAATACGGGTTCTCAGTCCTGTAATGCGATGAAACCAAATTACTATTTTGGGTCTTTTTTGTAGGAAACTAAATGCAGCTACTAGAGGAATTCCAATTTCTTCCCCCGGACAGAAAACTACGTCTTCGGGATCTATTTGAGTCTTCAAAAAGCGAGCATAAGCCCAATTTTCGGCAGTTCCAGCAAGTTTGGCATAAATTTTATCGATAGGTTTAACTTTACAAGGCTTTTGTTCGAGAAAGCAAGCGTTTAAATTGTTTGCTAAAAGTTTTAAATCCGATCGCGGTACGTTACTCCCAGAGCTAGATTCTTTTCTAATACGCTCGGCAGTATCTTTCGTTAGAACTATGTAATGTTTCATGCTTGCTATTCTTAGCTTATAATTTTATATAAATAATAATTAAGTCAAACGTCTGCGTATTTTTCAATAGATTTACTCGATGTATTTTTATTGAAATTTAATTTATAATAGCCTGGTAATAAATGTTTTAACGCAAGACAGTACAAACAAATATATTATTGAAACATTTAATATATATTTTTGATAGTGTGTTGGCTGTTTTGCTCCCTGTTCAATATCGATCCTTTTTTAGAGAGAGTTATTCTCAGATGATAATTTGGCAGTAGAATCTAATGACACGCTAGAAATTAGAGGACATACCTCTTGAGAGTTCGATTCGGGATTGGGGTTATTCATCCAGTTTTGACGATATTCTTCCAACTCCCGTTTAAATAGACTTATGGTCTTAATTTGAATCTCTATTTGCTCGATCTTGTTATCTAACAAACTTTGTACCAAACTACAGGGTTTTTCTCCGCGATCGCGCACATTGAGAATGGTTTGAATTTCCTCTTTTAACATTAATAATTACGAATTGAAACATAGCGACTTGACTCTATAGCCCACTAGAGAGTTTAAGCTTACTTAATAAGTAAATAAACTCTTCTCCCCTACCAATTATGAACGCCACAACCAAAACCGAGAAAATCAATCTCAAACTCAAAGGAATGAGTTGTGCTTCCTGCGCTAGCAGAGTCGAGTCGGCAATTAGCAATGTACCTGGGGTAGAATCATGCAACGTAAACTTCGGTGCAGAACGGGCTGCTATTAAATATAATCCTCGCAGGATCGGTATTAAAGATATTCAAGATGCAGTAGAGTCGGCTGGTTACTCGTCCTATTTCCTCCAAGAACGAGAGATGATGGCGGGAGAAAACGATACTGAAAAAGCAGTACGAATAGCAGAATCCCAGAATTTACTGCGTAAAGTAATCGTGGGTGGGATAATTAGCTTCATCTTAGTTGTGGGTTCGCTACCAATGATGACAGGGTTAGAAATCCCTTTTATTCCTGCATGGTTGCATAACCCTTGGTTGCAACTAATTCTAACCATTCCCGTACAGTGTTGGTGTGGTTATGGTTTTTATATTCGTGCCTGGAAAGCCTTTAAGCGTCATGTTGCCACGATGGATACTTTAATCGCACTGGGTACGAGTGCAGCCTTCTTTTATTCCGTATTTGCCACAATTTTTCCCGACTTTTTTCTCAGCCAGGGCTTAATGCCAGAAGTTTACTACGAAATTGCAGCGGTAGTAGTTACAATGATTTTACTAGGAGAATGGTTTGAGGATCGGGCAAAGGGACAAACCTCAGAAGCGATTCATCAATTGATGGGCTTACAGGCTAAGGATGCTAGGGTAATTCGCAACGGGCGAGAAATAGATATACCCATTGACAGAGTACAAATCGACGACATTGTTTTAGTTCGCCCTGGTGAAAAGATTCCTGTAGACGGGGAAATAGTAAGCGGTAGTTCCGCTATCGATGAAGGAATGGTAACGGGGGAAAGTATACCCGCGAACAAACAACCAGGAGATGAAGTAATCGGTGCGACTATCAATAAAACAGGTAGTTTTAAATTTCGGGCTACTAGAGTTGGTGCGGATACGGTACTGGCGCAGATAGTTCGACTGGTACAAGATGCTCAAGGATCGAAAGCACCGATCCAGAGATTAGCCGATCGGGTGACGGGCTGGTTTGTCCCCGCAGTAATTGCGATCGCCATCAGCACTTTTGTCCTGTGGTTTGTCATTATGGGTAATTTTTCTCTGGCAACGATCGCTACGGTGGGAGTGTTGATTATTGCCTGTCCCTGTGCTTTGGGCTTGGCTACTCCGACTTCAATTATGGTAGGTACGGGGCAAGGTGCAAAAAACGGTATTCTAATAAAAAGTGCGGAAAGTTTAGAACTGGCACACAAGCTACAAACTATTGTCTTAGATAAAACTGGCACGATTACTCAAGGAAAACCGACTGTAACCGATTATCAAGCGGTTCGAGGCATCAGTAACCGCACAAAACTAAAATTACTCCGTTATTGTGCAGCAGTCGAACGTAATTCCGAACATCCTCTGGCTGAAGCAGTTGTTAGATACGCAAAATCGCAGAATATTAAACCAGCAGAAGCTAGAGATTTTGCAGCAGTGGCGGGTAGTGGAGTACGGGGTGTGGTTAGCGATTGCCTAATCGAAATTGGGACTCAACGCTGGATGTCTGAATTGGGCATCAAAACCGATACTTTGCAGCAGCAAAAAGACATCTGGGAAACAGAAGGAAAAACTGTAGTGCTGATAGCGGTAGATGGGGAACTAGAAGCCATTATGGGCATTGCGGATGAAATTAAACCATCCTCTACCGCAGCAGTCAGAGCATTACGCGACTTAAATTTAGAAGTAGTCATGCTAACGGGAGATAACCAAAAAAATGCAGAAGCGATCGCCCGTCAGGTGGGCATAGTCAGAGTAGAAGCAGAAGTACGCCCCGACCGAAAAGCAGCTAAGATAAGAGAACTACAGCAGTCAGGAAAGATCGTGGCAATGGTAGGAGACGGCATCAACGATGCCCCCGCCTTAGCACAGGCAGATGTGGGTATTGCTATCGGAACAGGAACGGAGCTGGCGATCGCAGCTAGCGATATTACGCTGATTTCAGGAGAGCTTCAGGGCATTGTTACCGCGATCGAATTGAGCCGAGCGACTATTAACAATATTCGCCAAAATCTATTCTTTGCTTTTATTTATAATGTCCTGGGTATTCCTATTGCAGCAGGTATCCTATTTCCCTTTTTCGGTTGGTTGCTCAATCCCATTATTGGCGGGATAGCCATGGCATTTAGTTCGGTTTCGGTAGTAACAAATGCCTTAAGATTGCGTAATTTTAGCGGGCATGATTCACATTAAACATTAAACATTAAACATTTTGGTATAAGAGCGGATTCTTTTAGGCAATACTACTCCGCCACACCCTAGAACATAATTAAAGAGGAAAGAATTAATCGTGTTTAGTAAAAGTAGAGCGATCGGCAGCTTGTTAGGGTTGGGATTTTTCCTAGCTACAACTCCCAATATTGGATCAGCAGAAATGCCCGCTTCGGCAGAGAAACAAGCTAGTCAATTTCAAAAGATCGAACAGCCAATCGGCCTAAAACTTGCTATCGCTTTGGGGGGATTGGGTTTAATTGGTGCAGAATTATGGTGGTTTATGTTTAGCCACCCTAACCCCCGAGAGAAATAAAGCGCCAAAGTAGGACAGTCTTGGAAAAAAGCCTAATTTT
>CAYXWE010000118.1:0-8500 GCA_964468145.1 uncultured Pleurocapsa sp. | reverse complement strand
AATGAATGTCAAGCGAGCGTTCAAAAAATACAAAATAACCAATCCTTTATATATTGCGGGCAATGGTATTGAAGCCCTATCAATGCTGCGATCGCAAAACGGTATGCCACCCGAAGTCCCCTATACCAGAAGATTGATCTTATTAGACCTCAATATGCCAAAAATGAACGGTCTAGAATTTCTGCACGAGATCAGACAAGATGATGAGTTAAAAAGAACTCCTGTCATTGTTTTGACTACCTCGGATGAGGACAAGGATCGTATAGAGGCTTATAATTTGAATGTTGCAGGCTACATTTTAAAACCCGTTACTTTCGTTAATTTCGCAGAGGTGATGGTAGCTTTAAATAAATACTGGGCTTTGTGTGAAATGCCCTAATTAATAGATTAGTTCTTTTCCTCCAAACCTTAAAAATATACTACCAAGTAAAAATACACCTTTATATAAAGACTTTCATTAATATAGTGAAAACTATCAAAATCGATTGCCGTTATGAATGGTATTGATGCGGAAAATAAATTGACAGATAATGTTAGGTTAATGACTAATAGGCAATATTCAATACTATTAATTGATGACGATGAAGTAGATCGCATGACGATCCAAAGGGCTTTGAAAAAAGCCAATTTTTCCGCTAATTTGATCGAGGCTTGTAATGGAAAGCAAGCAATATCCTGTCTCGAACGTAGCGGGAATAACTCGTCACTCACATCCCTAAAATTAGAATCATCAAAGAAAAATACTGACCAGCTTAGTATCACTTTCGATTTGGTATTACTAGACTATCTTTTACCAGATATTGATGGTTTAAAATTAATCGCTGCCATTAAAAAATGCAATTTCACCATACCTATCGTCGTTTTAACTGGTCAAGGGGATGAGGAAATTGCTGTAGAAATGATGAAAGCAGGAGCAGCAGACTATTTATCAAAAGATAAAATAGAAGCCAATTCCCTAGCCAAGGCGATTGATAGTGCTATTCGCATTTACGAAGCAGAAAAAGCAGTTACCCTAGCCAATAGTCGTCTTCGCGCCAGCAATGAATTACTAGTAGAAAAAAATCAAGAACTAGAAAGACAAAAGCAACAAATTAAGCTCCAAAATATTCAGCTACAAGAATCTTACGATCTTAAGTCGGAGTTTTTGGCTACTATGTCCCATGAATTGCGCACCCCAATGAATGCAATTATGGGTTTTTCTCAACTACTTTTACGACAGTATCCCGATCCTCTTTCTTCCCAGCAGCAAAACTTAGTACAGCGGATTCTGAATAATAGTAAAAATCTGCTGGATATGATTAATGAAATGCTAGACTTTTCTAAAATTGAAGCGGGAAAGCTAGAATTAAGTCCCCAAAAGTTCGATCTCGAACATTTAATTAAATTAACTGTAGAAGAATTACGTTCTCTAGCAGTTCAAAAAGAACTCGATTTAGTTGTTGATGTAGAGTTAGAAGACTGTCATTTATTTCAAGATTATAATTTTACTAAGAGAATTCTGATTAATCTACTCTCCAATGCGATTAAATTTACAGAATCAGGAACAGTCAGCGTCAAAGCAAAATCGCTCGATTCACAAAAAATTGCGCTCGCCGTTAGCGATACGGGAATCGGCATTGCACCAGAAGATCGCGATAAAGTTTTTCAGGCTTTTCGTCAAGCGGATCAAACCTTCACCAGACAACATTCAGGAACGGGTTTGGGCTTGGCAATTACTCAATCTTTGGTCAAAATGATGAAAGGAACAATTTCTATTGAAAGTCAGTTAGGACGAGGAACAACCTTTGAAATACAAATCCCTCGCAAGTATGATGATTAGTGCCATAGACGATATATAGAATGATACGTATTTAAAAATTCTTATCAATGAGTTAATGTCTGTTAACACGAGTGTTAAAAATATACGAAATAACTATATCCTGGCAGTAGACGATATCCCTGATAATCTGCTTTTAGTCCAGCTAGCATTAGAACAAGAAGGTTATCGGGTTGTAGTAGCTCATGATGGTGCGACTGCCCTGCAGCAAGTTAAACAAGCTCCACCCAGCCTAATCTTATTAGATGTGATGATGCCTGGAATGGATGGCTATGAAGTAACCCGACGTATCCGCGAAAATAAAAACATTCCCTTTATTCCCATTTTACTGGTCACCGCCAGAGAAGAATCTAGTTTGGTAGAAGGATTAGATGCGGGTGCAGATGAATTTGTCCGCAAACCTTTTCAAATTGACGAACTACAGGCTAGGGTACGTTCGATGTTACGTCTCAAAGAAACCATCGACCAACGAGAAAATTTTGTATCCTGTCTGACTCACGATTTGCGGACTCCCTTAGTAGCTGCCAATCGAATGTTAGATCTGATCGAACAACAGGTTTTTGGCGATATTACTGGCGAACAAAAGGAAGCTATTTCCAGCATTGTTAATAGCAATCAAAATATGCTAGAAATGCTCAATACACTACTCGAAACTCACCACTACGAATTGGGACAAAAAACTTTGAGTTTTGTTGCGGTTAATCTTCAACAATTAATTCGAGAAATTGTTACCGAACTCGAGCCTTTAGCTACAGAAAAAGGACTCCAACTAAAAGCAGACTTAGCAAACGATACTATTCAAATAAAAGGCGATCGCTTAGAATTACGGCGAGTATTTACTAATTTAATCGGTAATGCCATCAAATTTACCGATCGCGGAACGATCGAAATTTCTTTAGCCCAAAAAGATACCCAAGTCATAATTGAAGTAGAAGATTCGGGTATTGGTATCTCTCCTCAAGATCGCGAAATAATTTTTCAAAGATATCACCAGGGCAATCATCGCCGTGCGGGAAAAGGTTTAGGATTATATTTATGTCAGCAGATTATTAATGCTCATCAAGGAAAGCTGACAGTGCGATCGCAAGCAGGAGAAGGTACGACTTTCACCTGTACTATTCCTGCTTGCTAGACTATTTTTAGATTAAATATTTAATATGACCAGACAGCGCATTTTAATTTGGTATCGTAACGATTTAAGAGTCCACGATCTTTTAGCACTAGATGAAGCAGTACAGCAAGAGGCTGAAATCATTCCCGTTTATTGCTTTGACGATCGCATCTTTGAACAGACATTCTTTGGTTTTGCTAAAACAGGCAGCTATCGCGCCCAGTTTATAATTGAAAGCGTGACCGATTTGCGCGATCGCTTGCAGCAGTTGGGTAGTAACTTAATAGTGCGCCGAGGTTTACCAGAAGAAGAAATTCTGGCGATCGCCGAGCAGTTAAAGGTAGATTTAGTGTCCTATAGCAAAGAAGTTACCTCCCAAGAAAAACGAGTCGAAAAGAAGCTCAGAAAAGCTTTATCAGCCAAAAAAATTAAAACGGCTGTCTACTGGGAAGCAACTCTATATTTACCCGAAGACTTGCCCTTTAGTATCAAAGAAGTACCAGAACTATATACTAATTTTCGCAAGCAGGTAGAAAAAAAATCGGCAATCAATCAGGCTCTCCCCGCCCCCAAAAAACTACCGCCTCTACCAGAAATAGAAGTCGGAGAAATCCCTACGGTAGAAGAATTAGGTTTATCAGCCCCCGAATCCGATCCTCGCGGAGTCTTAAACTTCAAAGGTGGCGAAAGCGAAGCTATTAAAAGATTGGAAGATTATTTTTGGCAATCGGATTGTCTGCGAAACTACAAAGAAACCCGTAATGGGATGTTGGGTGCAAACTACTCTAGTAAATTTTCTCCCTGGCTGGCTTTGGGTTGTATTTCTCCGAGATACATCAACGATCGCGTTATTGAATACGAAGCCAAAAGAGTTAAAAACAACTCTACCTATTGGCTCATTTTTGAATTA
The DNA here is from genome assembly GCA_964468145.1 of uncultured Pleurocapsa sp. Lineage (GTDB taxonomy): Bacteria > Cyanobacteriota > Cyanobacteriia > Cyanobacteriales > Xenococcaceae > Waterburya. The sequence continues at coordinate 4,663 of CAYXWE010000118.1, read as the reverse complement.
ATTTGGCGCGATTTCTTCCGCTTTATCGTGGCAAAACACGGCAATGAGGTATTCAAAATTGAAGGAATGCAAGGGGTGTCTATTCCCTGGAAACAAGACTGGTCAAGATTCGATCTGTGGCGAGAAGGAAAAACAGGCTATCCTTTAATTGATGCCAACATGAAAGAGCTAGCAGCTACGGGCTTTATGTCCAATCGCGGGAGGCAAAATGTCGCCAGCTTTCTCACGAAAAACCTGGGTATCGACTGGCGCATGGGAGCAGAGTGGTTTGACTCTTTACTAGTGGATTACGATGTGTGTAGCAATTGGGGAAACTGGAACTATACCGCAGGAGTAGGCAACGATGCGCGGGGTTTTCGTTACTTTAATATTCCCAAACAAACTAAAGACTACGATCCTCAAGGAAAATACATCAAATACTGGCTACCAGAATTAGAGTCTCTACCAGGGGACAAAGTACGCGAGCCTTGGAAGCTAAGTCAAGACGAACAAAAGCAGTTTGGCGTTAGGTTGGGAGTAGACTATCCTCGTCCAGTTGTAGACTTTTTCAAATCAGTAAAAGCCAATGAGAAAGTATATGACAGTGCGGTAAGGTAGCCTAAAATCGATCTTATTAAATCATCCCCTCCAGATGCAATGCCCGCTTGATGACACCAATTCGACACCAATTGATTCCTAGTTACCTCCTGAAATACTCGAAACTACCAAACTATTCTGTAAAAAAGCTTGACTAAGACACGAAATATCGTTACTATGTTGAAGCTGAGATAAAAATCAGCAAGCTGCGGATGTCGTATAGTGGTAATACCTTAGCCTTCCAAGCTAAAGCTAGGGGTTCGATTCCCCTCATCCGCTTTTTCAGTCAGAGTATAGGTTTCAGAGATTCAGCACTTGAGTAAATTTAGGGTTAATTTGTATTATGCCCAAAATTTGCCCAAGATGGAATAGCTGAAGGCTTACTTTATATAAACTTCATAGTTACTTCTGGCAATAGAGCCTACTGTTGAATGGCTCACATTAAGTTTTCTACCTATAGCTCTATGTGTTAATCCCTGTTGTAGAAGTTGTAGTATCAACTCTCTGTTAGTAGTAGTTAGTTTCCTTTGTCTTGAAAAATAATTGATAGGCTCGGTCAGAGAGACCCCGTCTTGAAAAGACGGGGCTTCCTCTGACGAAGTCAGTCAATACGTTGCACGATATCAAGCGATCGCCTGAGAGCCTACAAGCTGCCAATACTCATTCTTATTTCTGAGTTTAGCAATCAGATTGAATGAGATTGGCAATTGTTTGAAAATACTCGCGATCGCATCACCCAGTTCATAATATACCTGCACTAGTACGTCACATTTTTCGCTATCTTTTTAAAAGGATAGATTTACTTCATCCCTTATCCTTCATCCCTTATCCTTTTTAAAAGTATGGCTTTTGCATCAGTAGTACGGGCGATCGCGCAATCTCCTTTAACCAAAGAACTACTAAATAAACTAAACAAAGGTCAATCCCTATTACTCAATGGTATTCCCCGTTTGCCCAAGGGAATGATTAGTACTAGTTTGGCACAGGCAAAAGATAGTAACTTATTGGTTATTTGCCCTACTTTAGAGGATGCTGGACGTTGGGCAGCGCAGTTAGAGGCGATGGGATGGGACACGGTTAATTTCTATCCTACTTCCGAGGCAAGCCCCTACAGTCATTTTGACCCCGAATCAGAGATAACTTGGGGGCAATTGTCGGTTATTGGCGGGCAGTTACCAGTTACCAATGACAGTGAAGAAGATCGACCAAAGCCCAGGGCGATCGTTGCTACGGAAAGATCGTTACAACCCCATTTACCACCGCCAGAAGTATTTGCATCTTATCGTTTGAGGTTACTTCCAGAGATGGAATTAAACTCCCAAGAATTAGATGAATCTTTGGCTAAATTGGGTTACGAGCGAGTTCCTTTGGTGGAAATGGAGGGACAGTGGAGTCGAAGAGGAGATATTGTTGATATTTTTCCTGTTTCAGCGGAATTACCCGTAAGGCTGGAGTGGTTTGGGGACGAGTTGGAACAGTTAAGAGAGTTCGATCCAGCTAACCAAAGATCTTTGGATAAATTGGAGCAGTTGTTATTAACACCGACTTCTTTTGGTACTATCATTGCTAATACTATTTTAGAAAAAGGTAAAAGCATTGAAAGCTATTTGTCTGATACAGAATTAGAAGAATTACTTGAAGGGAATACCCCCGAAGGAATGGGGCGTTTTTTAGGTATTGCTTTTGATAAGCCAGCTTCTTTAATTAGTTATTTACCCCAGAATACCTTAATTGCCATTGAGGAACTAGAGCAATGTCAAGCTCATGCTAATCGCTGGATCGATCTAGCTGAATCTCAATGGAATAGGCTCGATAATAAGCTACCCGAAGTTCACGATGATTTTGGATCTTGTATTCAAGAGATTGATAAATTTAACTGTATTTATTTATCGGAAATCGCCGAAGAACAAGCACGTATTGATACTGTTAATCTAGATAATTTATCAGTACATAATTTACAGGCTCGTCCTATTCCCACTACTCCCCAGCAGTTTGGTAAGCTGGCAGAAATCTTACGGGGTAAACGAGAAATATATAGCGGGATGAACATTGCCAAGTATCAAAGTTGGTTAGTTTCTGCTCAACCTTCTCGCTCTGCTTCTTTATTACAAGAACACGATTTACCAGTTCAGTTTATTCCTAATAACAAAGATTTTAGAGCTATGGAAAAAGCGCATATTCAACAGACTGCGGTAGCTTTAAAATATTCTGGTTTGGCAGAATTAGAAGGCTTTATTTTACCTACCTATCGAATAGTAGTAGTTACCGATCGCGAGTTCTTTGGACAGCAAAGTTTGGCGACATCGGGATATATTAGAAAACGTCGTCGGGCTACTTCTAAAAAAGTAGATATTAATAAACTACGTCCAGGAGATTATGTAGTTCACAAACATCATGGCTTAGGTAAGTTTTTAAATTTAGAAACTTTAGTTCATCGGGAATACTTAGTAGTCAAGTACGCAGACGGTACGTTAAGAGTACCAGCGGATTGTTTGGATATGTTGTCTCGTTTTCGTCAGGTAGGTAAACGTCCCCCAGAATTAAATAAAATGGCTGCTGTTTCTTGGTCGAAAACTAAAACTAGAGTCAAGAAAAATATTAAAAAATTAGCAGTAGATTTATTAAAAATCTATGCCCAGCGATCGAAGCTAGAGGGTTTTGCCTATCCTCCAGATAATCCTTGGCAACAAGAACTTGAAGATTCTTTTCCCTACCAACCCACTCCAGATCAACTCAAAGCCACCCAAGAAATTAAAATAGATTTAGAAAGCGATCGCCCGATGGATCGTTTGGTATGTGGTGATGTTGGTTTTGGTAAAACTGAAGTGGCAATTCGGGCAATATTTAAAGTAATCACTACCGCCAATAAACAGGTAGCCTTTCTCGCACCCACTACTATTTTGACACAGCAACACTATCACACCCTAAAAGAAAGATTTGCCCCCTATCCCATTAATGTAGGCTTACTCAATCGTTTCCGTACTGCTTCAGAAAAAAAAGAAATCATGCAGCGGTTAGCAACGGGGGAATTGGATGTGGTTGTGGGTACGCAACAGCTACTAAACAAAGATGTCAAGTTTAAAGACTTGGGAATGTTGGTAGTAGATGAAGAACAGCGTTTTGGCGTCAATCAAAAAGAGAAAATCAAAGCTTTTAAATCTCAAGTGGATGTTTTAACCCTATCGGCTACACCAATTCCCCGTACTTTATATATGTCATTATCGGGTATCAGAGAGATGAGTTTAATTACTACGCCTCCACCATCCCGTCGCCCGATTAAAACCCATCTTTCACCCTACAATCCCGAAGTAATCCGCAATGCAATCCGTAATGAATTAGATCGGGGGGGGCAGGTATTTTATGTCGTCCCCAGGGTAGAAGGAATTGAAGAAATAAGTGCCAAAATACGGGAAATGATTCCTAACATTAAAATTGCGATCGCCCACGGACAAATGCGAGAATCGGAATTGGAATCAACTATGCTTACCTTTAGCAACGGGGAAGCAGATTTATTAGTCTGTACCACAATTATCGAGTCGGGTTTAGATATTCCCCGCGTCAACACTATTGTAGTAGAAGATTCCCAGAAGTTTGGTCTATCTCAACTGTACCAGCTACGGGGCAGAGTCGGGCGATCGGGTACTCAAGCCCATGCCTGGTTGTTATATCCTAGCAAGCATACTTTATCAGAAACAGCCCGCAAACGTCTGCGCGCCTTACAAGAGTTTAGTCAACTAGGATCGGGCTATCAGTTAGCCACGCGGGATATGGAAATACGGGGTGTGGGTAGCTTGCTTGGTGCAGAACAATCGGGACAAATAACCAATGTCGGCTTCGATCTTTATATGGAAATGTTGCAAGAAGCGATTCACGAAATTCAGGGACAAGAAATACCCAAAGTAGATGATACTCAAGTAGATCTCAAGCTGACTTCCTTTATTCCAGAAAAGTATATTGCAGATCCCGAACAAAAAATGGATGCCTATCGGGCGATCGCTACTGCATCATCCAAGAAAGAGTTAGTACAAATTGCTGCGGAATGGGAAGATCGTTATGGTGCAATTCCCCCTGCAACCCAGCAACTTAT